>NZ_JASCPK010000066.1:0-31621 GCF_029959385.1 Pseudomonas sp. PS01303 | reverse complement strand
GATTTATCCCCGTTGGCTTGCGCAGCGAGCCCAGATTTTAAAAGCGGGGCCGCTTCGCAGCCCAACGGGGATAAATCCCCTCGCCACAGGTTATGTGCATATCTTTTTTAATGCGCGGCATTCTGGCTGTGGCGATAGTCGCTCACCGCTTCATACACCGCTTTACGCAGACGATTGATCCCGCCAATCGGCCGATGCGCTTCGATACCAAACCACGGATTGAACGACAGGTTGTCGCACGCCAGATTCAGCGCTGGGGTATCGAAGTCCTGCGCCGGCAAAGTAATCCGCGCCACCGTCTCGAAAGGCGAGTCCTGCTCACGCCATTCAATGCTGGTGTCCTCAATCGGCATGTACTTGTTGGCATCCTGACGCTGAATCTGCAGGACAAAACACGCCGGCACCCGATCCGTCGATAACTGCTGACTCAAAGCACTGCGCAGAAAATTCGGCAGATCGTGATTCTGTTGAGGCAACGTGTACGCCGGGCAACTGTCCGGATCCGGCATCACCCGAAATTTCGCATTGGCCTCACCGAATTTGTACGGCGAGACCGAAAGATAAGTCGTCTGCGTCGGGCTGTCTGGCGGTGGTGCCAGCGTAGCCAGGGCAATAAACAGATGACGGATCTGCCAGGTGCGTGGATCCCACCCCGGAAAAAACGCCATGATCTTCTTGCCGTCAGCCTGCGCCGCCACATTCTGACGGTACTCGGCGACATCGCTGACAAAGAAGTTCGCATGACTGAACATCACGAAATCCTGTTCGCCTTGCGCCGGTCGATCGCCGAGCAAGGGTTTACCCGACACATCGAACAACTTGATCGCCATACCGCGAGCATCGCGCAGGCTATCGAATTGCGAATAAGCGTTGCCATTCGACAGACGAATCATCGCCTGCCAGGTTTTCCCCGGCTCACTGAACACGCCTTGGCGCAATTGTTGCGCCAATTCCGGCAATACTTTGACTTCAGCTTTCACGCAACCATGCGCTTTGGCATGGGCGTCGCGCAGATAACGCGTGGGCTCGCGGTGTTGATCGACGATGCGCACGGCGGTCTGGATCACGTCCTGCGTCATCGTCGCTTCGCCGGGCGGAATTTGCTCCAGCGCCGACACCGGGCCGCGGTGCTGCCAGGCAAACCACGCCGTCGCGATCGCCCAGCCGAGCAAGCCAATCACCAGCAGGATTAACACGGTTTTGCCAAGCAAGCGCCCCAGCCACAACCAGATTCGGGCGAGCAACGGCAGTTCTTTCTTGAATGTCGGCATCGTCATGGCAATTGCGCCTCCAGTGGGCCGCCCAGCACTTTCAGGTATTCGAGCAAGGCCCAGCGTTCTTCGGGCTGCAATAGTCGGCCAATCACGCCATTGCCGCGTTCGCCGGCGCGGAATTCATGACCGCTGTTGTGGTTGCCACTGATGCGCGTATCGAACAGGAAGCCATTGGTGAACGCTTCGGTGCGATAGCTCAGATGGCGAGGATCGTATTCGAAGGTGCCTTTATAGAAGGTGGTCGCGCGCTCATCCTGCGGCGAGAGCAATTGATAAACGCTTGGCACCGAACCGTTGTGCAGAAAGGGTGGGGTCGCCCAGACGCCAGCCAATGGCCGCGCCTTGTAAGCGACTTTTTCGCGCACGCCGATCGGCAGGCCGAAACCGTCCAGTCGAGGTTTTTCTTCCGCAGTGACGTTGGCTTCGCGGTAGGCGCGGTTTTCGACGAAAGCGGTGACGTACGCCAGTCCCTTGGCGACTGACAGCTGGCTCAGATCCAGCGGTTCGGTGGGCGTCGGGTGCAACTTGACGTCCATTTTCGCCAGCTCTTTCAAATCCCATTGCAGCGCTGTCAGGTCGAAGCGGTGGGTGGCGATGTTGGTGGCGGCGTTCGGGTCAGTACCGATCACATCGAGCGGCAGCATGTGCAAATGCTGCACCCAGCGCTCACCTTCCTGAGTGACGCGCGGCACATGGCAGCCTGCGCAGTTTTCCGCAAACAGCGTGCGGCCCTTGGCGGCCAATGGTTTATCGACGGCGCCGAGTACGTCTTCCGGCCAGGCCGGTGGTTGCAGTTTTTGCAGGGTTTCTTCAATTGTGTGCAGATCGCGCACGCGAACGCTGGAGGCGTAGCGCTCATCGCCTTGCAGCGGTTGGCCGTTGGCGTCGAAGAAATTCAGCGTAGCGCCCACGCCCAGCGCTTCGCCGATATTGCGCGCCATCGGCTGTTGCGCCGAGCCGTTCCACTGCACCCAGTCGAACCTCCACATGTCCCACAACTGCGGGTAATCGACTGGCGCATTGGCCACGCGATAGTTGGCGGGGGAAATCGCATCACCGAAGGTCGCGTTGGCGATTCGACCGAATGCATCGGCGCGCCCCGGGCCTTCTTCGGTGGGATAGAGGCCGCGATGGGTGTCGTTCCAGGCGACTTTCAGAAACGTATCCAGCGAAGTTTTGAAGTCTTTGCGCAGTTGCTCGTGGCGCACGTCGTATTTATCGCCGAGCACGCCTCGGGCGAAGCGTTCGAATTTCCATGGGTTGTAGTAAGTAGCCGTCAGACTCGCGACCAATGCCTGTCCGAAACTGCCGCCGCGCAATGTAGGAACACTGGAAGGCAACACATGCTGCGCGGTGCCGCCGTCGATGCGCACAGCCTGACCTTTAAAACGCAATTCGCCGGTGTGGCAAGCGGCACAAGTTATGTCGAGATATTGCTCGGAAGTAGCGGGGTTTTGATGCCGGGCGAAACCCACGGGCAGGTTGCCGGGATTGTTCGGCGTGGCTTTCTGTTTTGGATCGACCAGAAAACCGAAACGCGCGAGGTACTCAGGGGAGGCGAAACGCTGCTCGGAAAAGGGCAGCTCCAGCGCTTGAAACCACTCATAGCGCAGGCCTTTGACCTGTGTGCCCTGAGGCGTGAAGTAATAGGTTTGCCGCTGTTCTTCCGACCATTGATTCAGGTAATGCACCTGCTCGGCCGGGGTGTAGAACGGTAATTTCGGGTTGGCGACGTAATACAAAACCACGGCGAGGACGAGGCCGAGCAGCACGAAGATCAGGGTCAAAACACGGAATAAGCGGCGCAAGTTAAACATCCTTGTCGAATTATTGCGCTGTTATGCCTGAGGCTATGAGGGTGGGCAAGTGGCCATTACGCCAACTGTTGTGAGAAGTGGCATCAATCGTTGTAGGGCGTAGATGACAGAAGCTTCATCGTGCCTTTAGCCGAATGCGTTTCAATACCTGAACTTATCGCCGCTTTACTGCTCTCATGCCGGTAGCCATTGGTCGTGGCGGCCTGATAAGCTCGCGGCTTTACTCGATTGCCCTTTCGGCGCATGAACAAGGAAATAGCATGAAACAGCATCGGTTGGCGGCGGCGGTAGCCCTGGTTAGCCTGGTACTTGCGGGTTGTGATTCGCAAACCAGCGTAGAGCTGAAAACCCCGGCGCAAAAAGCTTCCTACGGTATCGGCCTGAACATGGGCAAGAGCCTGGCTCAGGAAGGCATGGATGATCTGGACTCCAAAGCAGTAGCCCAAGGCATCGAAGATGCCGTCGGCAAGAAAGAACAGAAGCTGAAAGACGAAGAACTGGTTGAAGCTTTCGCCGCGCTGCAAAAGCGTGCCGAAGAGCGTATGGCCAAGATGAGCGAAGAGTCGGCAACCGCTGGCAAGAAATTCCTCGAAGAAAACGGCAAGAAAGCAGGCGTAACGACTACTGCTTCGGGTCTGCAATACGAAGTCATCAAAAAGGCCGACGGCCCACAGCCTAAGCCGACCGACGTAGTGACCGTTCACTACACCGGCAAGCTGACCAACGGCACCGTATTCGACAGCTCCGTCGAGCGCGGCAGCCCGATCGATCTGCCAGTAAGCGGCGTGATCCCGGGTTGGGTTGAAGGTCTGCAACTGATGCACGTTGGCGAGAAGTACAAACTGTACATCCCTAGCGATCTGGCTTACGGCGCGCAATCGCCAAGCCCGGCAATCCCGGCCAACTCGGTTCTGGTTTTCGACCTGGAACTGCTGGCCATCAAGGATCCAGCCAAAGAAGACGCTGCTGCTGCCAAGTAAGCAGCTTCGGCTTCAACAACAACGCCTCGCTTAAGCGGGGCGTTGTTGCATCTGCAGGTTGGCGGGCGTAAACAGAGCGAACCGATGCCGGTCAGGGGAGTCATAGCTTTGAGGCTGCCCGCGCTAGACGCCCTGAGCCGCCAAGTCAATGAAATATTGGGGTTTTTTATGTGAGTAAAAAACGCCCGATCTGAGCGCGGCCCTTATAAACCGGGGCTCTCAGCGCCGAAATGCAGCTCTGTTCACAAGGTTATCCACAATTTGTGTGGATAACATTTCAACGGGAGGAATAGATGAAAGCTCCGTGGAATTTCGCTCGATTCCTGCCCCTGGCTGGCCGTTTGCTGGCCCGTGGTCGCCTGCCGACTTTATTGTTCGCCGTGGCCAGCAAAGGTGCCGCGCAAGGCAATCGCCTCGGCAAGCTCAAAGATGACCTGCGTTTGCTGCAGGCGCTGTGCCTGGCTTACTGGCGTGGCGAGTACCGCGCAATCAGCGGCAAGGCGTTGGTTTCGGTGGTGGCGGGGTTGATGTACTTCCTCAGTCCGGTCGATGCCATTCCGGATTTTATCTCGGTCTTTGGCATGCTCGACGACATCGCCGTGCTCGCCTGGCTGATGAAAACCCTCGACGAAGAACTCAACGCGTTCCGCCTGTGGCGCAGTCGTCAGCGCCCGGAAAAACTCGCCGTGGCCGAACGCCTGCCCGATACCCCTGAACAACTTCAATTGGAAGGCCCGAAAAAGCCCTGAATAACCAAGACCTGCGATAGATAGATCGCCCCCGCGACCTTAGCCGCTGTTAGGATTACACTTCTAGGGAAAAGTGCCGACTCGCTAAGTGTTGTTGTCCTACGGGGTAGTCATGGATATTCAGATAATTGCACGCGATGGCGAACCCGAATACGCGGTTCTGCCATGGGCTCAATATCAGGCGTTACTCAAAGCAGCAGGTCTCAACGAAACACCGTCGCGTCCGGCCCCAGCGCCTGTCGCGGCCACTTCAGACCCGATTCTTCCAGGTCTGGATCAACTCCGCAGTTTGCGCGAAGGGAAGGGCATCGCCATCGAGGCGCTGGCCCGCACGGTAGGCATCAGCCCGTCTTATCTGGCCATGATCGAAAGTGGTGAGCGTGCGCCCGACGCCGCGATTCGCCGCAGCCTGGCCTGGGAATTGACGGTGCCAGGTTGGAGGGATGAATCGTGAGCGTACGCATCAGTCGTCAACATTGGGACGGGTTGCTGGGGGAGCTGGATCAGGCGCGCCGACAGCGTCATCTGCTGACGTATCGCGCCTTGCTTGAGCGTCTGCAACTGCCGACACCGGCCATGCAAACGCTGACCGCGGCACTTGAGCATTTAGCAGCGCTGGATGCCAAGGCCGAGCAACCGCTGCGCAGTTCACTGGTAATCAGCCAAGGCGCGAGCCGTTTACCGCGCACCGGTTTTTTTGAATGTGTTGAACGTCTGGGGCGTTTTTCCGGGCCGTCCGACGGAGTTGCCGCCGCGTCGTGGCACGCTTCCGAAGTGGTCAGAGTGTTCGAATACGAGTACCCGGAATCGGCGGAGGCCTGAGTGTTTTTACGCCTCAAGGCGCGGGCCAGTTATTGGCTGGCCCGTAGGCTGTTTCATTGGTCGTGGTGTGTTCGCCAGCCGCGCATCTGGCGCTGGATGGAAGGGCAATTTGCGCGCATGGCCAACCTCGGCGATGTCGGCGCGCAAAGCTTCTATGGGCACATCCTGACCTTTCGCGGTGTGGGTCTGGGCGCGCGTGAAGAAGGCGTGCGACTGCTGCGTCTGGCGGCACTGGCCGGCGATGGCAAAGCGGCCTATCAGGTCGGCGTGATCAGCCTCGCCGGCACACCGAGCAAGGCGCCGGATCCAGAGGAGGCTGCGCGCTGGTGGAGCATGGCCGCCAAGGCTGGGCACCCATTGGCCGAGCACAAATTGCAAGAATTGAGTTCGCGCGATTCCAGCCAGTAAATCTCGTCATTAATAAACAGGGCGTGAGGGAAACCTCACGCCCTGTTTGCGTTTTCGCTGTTTGTTTGGCTGTGGGCAAGCGTTTACAGATTAGTCCTACAACCATCGCCTACTTGGCCGACTTCTTTCCTGATTGATACCCCGCACAGTTCCCGCGCCTATTTTTTTGCGCGAGGGAACGCTCATGTTCGACCCGATTAACCCGTCCAATTCGCGCTCTGACGTGCGCTGATGGACGCCATCGCTCGCATCGAGCAAGAACTCGACAGCTTTCCCGCCAGCCTCAGCCTCTACCGCGAACAGCTCAAACACTGGGCCAGCCGTGCTGCGGACAAAGTCAGCCACGCGGCGGATCTGCCGTCGCTGATGGGCATGGAGCGGATCATCCGCTTCGGCGAAAACAGCACCGTTGTCAGCAGTACCGATAACGAGTTTTTCTCCGGCGTCGTCCAGTGCCCGAAGGACGGGCTGATGTTGATCGAGAGCAAGTTCGAGTCGGTGTACGACATTGCGCTCGGCAATATCACCGTCGATGTGATCGCTATGGACAGTGGCGAAGTCACCCCCGTAACCCTTGATGCGCAAGGCAAAGGCTTGTTCAAGGGCACAGCGGGCAAGTTCTATCGGGTGCTGGTGCACAGCGAGGTCACCACGGACCAGGTTGATGACCTGTTTAAAGCCTACGACGGCCTGACCCGTGAACTCGACGGCTGGCTGCGCGGTGAGTGGCAGGGTTTTAAACCGCAGTGGTCGCAGTCGGTGGCGACATCGGCAAGCAACGGCATGCTGGCTGGGAGCTGGGCGGCGATCGAGGGTGTGTGGGACAGCATCGGTTTGCTCTCGGACATTCTCAAGGATCCCGGGGCCTTCGCCGAGCGGTTGGGGGCTGGGGCCACGCAGTTGAAGGAGCTGGCGGAGACGGCTCCCGATGTCATGGAAAAGCTGCAGTTGCTGATGAGCGACGAAGCTGCGCTGTGTTTGCTGCTGCGTACCGCCAGCCTTTGGCTGGAGATGCTGCCGCCCAGCGAGATCGCCGGCAAAACCGCCGAAGCTGCGTCAATGATGATCGTGCAGGTGCTGATCGATGTGCTGATCGGCGTCGTGCTGACGTTTGTCGGTGCGGGTGCCGGCATCGCTTATCTGACGCTGCGTCTGGCTGACCGCGCCGCGCAGTTGTTGTCAGCGTTGACGCGGTTGCTGATGGCGATGTTTGCCATCGTCGAAGGCTTCATCAAGTACGTCGACAAATACAAAAAAGTCGCTGCACGCGGGATTGCCGCCGGGGTGAAAAAAGGCCGGATGCAGTTGCGTTGGGACGCCAAGCGCAACGCCTTGCTGAAGAAAGACGAGCACCACGATGACGCTCCGGATCAGGCGAAAAATCCCAACGGGGACAGCGCTGATTGTGTACCGCGTACCTGCACCAACGGCTGTCCGGTATCGATGGTCACTGGCGAGGAACTGCTGACGCTGACGGATGCTGTGCTCGACGGCGTGTTGCCGTTTGAATTCACTCGGTTGTATCGCACCAGTGCCGTGGAAATCGATGTCGGGCTGGGGTTTGGCTGGAGCCATTCGCTGGCGCATCGGCTGGAATTTGATGGTGACTCGGTTGTTTGGGTCGATCACGAGAATAGGCGCACGACGTTTCCGCTGCCGAGTGTGGAGCGTCCGGCGATTCACAACAGCCTGTCGCGGGCGGCGATTTTTCTTGGGGATGAGCCGGAGGAGCTGATTCTTGCGCTGGCCGGGGAAACGGCGCGGTTTTATCACTTTCGTGCCGGGCGTCTGACGGCGCTTAGCGATGCGTACGACAACCGTTTACGCATCAGCCGCGATCGTCAGGATCGCATCAGTCGTCTCGACAATGGCGCGGGGCGGGCGCTGCAGTTGCGCTACGACCGTGCGCAACTGATCGCGATCGACTATCAGAGTTTTCATCCAGCCGAGCGCCTTGAAGAGGCGTGGCGTACCGAGCAAACCCTCGTCAGTTATTGCTATGACGCGCGTCAGCGTTTGCTCGCGGCGACCAATGCCGCAGGTGAAAGCGAGCGCTACGACTACGACGACGCGCACGTCATCCTGCAGCGACAGCTGACCGGTGGTGCGAGTTTTTTCTGGGAGTGGGAACGGGCTGGCAAGGCTGCGCGTTGTGTACGGCACTGGGCGTCGTTTTCGCAGATGGACACGCGTTACGTCTGGGATGACGACGGCAGTGTGGCGGTGCATTACGTCGATGGCACCGAAGAGGTTTACGTTCACGACGACCGTGCGCGACTGGTGCGCAAGGTTGAGGCCGATGGCGGTGAGCAACTCAAGGCGTACGACGATCAGGGACGGTTGATCGCTGAACAGGATGCGCTGGGGTCTGTCACCGAGTACCGCTATGACGATGTCGGACGACTGATCGCGCTGATTACTGCGGCGGATGCGCCGACTTCCTACGAGTATCGCAACGGTTTCCTGCATCGGCGTTTGCGTGGCGATGCGGTGTGGATTTATCGGCGCAATGCCGAGGGCGACATCACCGAGGCCGTCGATCCTGACGGACAGGTCACTCATTACTACTACAGCGTTCGCGGGCAACTGGTGTCGATCCGGTATCCGGACACCAGTCGGCATTTGCTGGCCTGGAATGATCTTGGCCAACTGGTTGAAGAGACGTTGCCTGAGGGTGGCGTACGGCGCTTTTCCTACGATGCTTTGGGACGGCGGACGACCACGGTTGATCAACATGGCGCCGTTACGCGACAGCAGTGGGACGCCGTTGGCCGACTGGTTCAGACGACTTTTCCTACGGGTGCCACGCGTGGTTATAGCTACGGCGCTTACGGGCAAGTCACCGCCGAGCGTGATGAGCTGGGGCATGTCACCCGGTATGAATACGACGATGACCTGCATCTGGTCTCCCGCCGCATTAACCACGACGGCACGCGGGTTCAGTATCGCTACGACCATGCCCAACTGTTGCTCACGGAAATTGAGAACGAGTCGGGTGAGAAATATCGGCTGGACTACACGCCGACCGGATTAATCCGACAGGAAACCGGTTTCGATGGGCGCCGTACCGCTTACGTGTATGACCTCAACGGGCATCTGCTGGAAAAGACCGAGTTTGGCGATGACGACTCACGTTTAGTCACCGCATACGAACGCGATGGCGCCGGGCGTCTGCTGGTTAAAACCCTGCCGGACGGAGTGAAGGTCAGCTACCAGTACGACAGTCTCGGTCGCTTGATCGGTGTCGATAATGGCCAAAACCATCCGCTGGCCTTCGAATACGACCGCCAGGATCGGCTGATCACCGAGCACCAGGGCTGGGGCACTCTGCGCTATGCCTACGACGCTTGCGGCCAGCTCAAGCGCATGCGTCTGCCGGACAACAGCAAACTCGATTACCACCATGCCAAGGGCGGCGCGCTGACCGCGATCGACCTCAACGGCGCACGCCTGACCACCCATCAGTTCGAATTCGGTCGCGAGCAAACCCGTCAGCAAGGTTTGCTGCACAGCCACTATCACTACGACGAACAGGGTCGCCTTCAGGCCCACGCCGTCAATCAACAATCCAGCCCACTGTACCTGCGCCACTACAGCTACGCGGTCAACGGCAACCTGGCGAGCATCGCCGATAGCCGCCACGGTCAGCGCAGCTATTACTACGACGCCCTCGACCGACTGACCCGCGTCCGCCACTCCCGCGACGAACTCCCGGAAACCTACGCCCACGACCCGGCCGGCAACCTGCTCATGCAGGATCGCCCCGGCCCCAGCAAAATCACAGGCAACCGCCTGTTGATGCAAGGCGACCGCCATTACGACTACGACGTCTTCGGCAATCTGATTCGCGAGCGCCGAGGCACCGCGCACAAACTCGTCACCGAATACCGCTACGACTGCCAGCACCGCCTGATCGGCCTGACTCGCCCTGACGGTAAAACCGCGTCTTACCGTTACGACGCCTTCGGCCGGCGCATCAGCAAAACTGTCGACGGCGCAACCACTGAATTCTTCTGGCAAGGCGACAACCTCGTCGCCGAAAGCAGCCAGAGCGAATACCGCAGCTACGTCTACGAACCCGGCACCTTCCGCCCGCTCGCGCTGCTCGACGGCAAAGGCCCGAAAAAAGCCTGCCCGTTTTACTACCAGAACGACCACCTCGGCACGCCGCTGGAACTGACCGATTACAGCGGGGAAATCGTCTGGTCGGCGCAGTACGACGCCTATGGAAAAGTCGCGGCGGTGACGTTGGCGGCTGAGGAATACCTGGATCAGCCGCTGCGGTTTCAGGGGCAGTATTTCGACGCGGAAAGTGGACTGCATTACAACCGGCATCGGTATTACGACCCGCGCCTGGGACGGTATTTGACGCCGGATCCGGTGAAGCTCGCGGGTGGGTTGAATCAGTACCAGTACACGCCGAATCCCACGGGGTGGGTGGATCCGTTGGGGTTGAACTCCAATTGTCCGCCGCCCAATAGGCCTGGGTGCGAGGTGCCGGGTGGGATTGGTGGGGCTAAGGTTGATGAGGGTGAGCCTGCGCTGCCGGCATTAAAAATCAGCACAGCAGAGAGGGCGAAGAAAGAAATATTAAGGTTAAACGATAGCCAAAAGATGCATATGGTTGGAAAGCACGGGCCGGAGGTGCCAGATGAGAAGTGGAAGCAACGAGCGATCGATGGTACGAATCCAATTACGGGTAAAACACCTAAAGATAGGAACGGTAATCCGAGTTCTAGGTTCTACAATTACGAAATTATGCTTGAGGCCTATGTTCTTGCTACAACACGAGTCGAAAACGGATTGCCGCGTTTTACCGGTAAAGATTCCCAGTTGGCAGATATTGTTAGGATGGATCTACCCGGGGCTGGCGAAGGTTATGTTCCGAATCCAAAGTCAAAAGAGAATCCGAAGTTGATCAAGCTTGATCGCTTTGAAATGAAGTTCGATCGCGTGACTGGAGTTCCTTTCACGCTGTATCCAATAAAATAGGGATGGGAAATGTTTATTGATTCAGATGACGGACTTCCATTTAAACCAAGTCCCTCGTTTTTTCTGGCTGGGCTAGATATTTATGATCGTGAGGAAACGCTAGGAGAAGAGTTGGAGTTGCTTGATCCAGATAATCCCAGTGATAGAGAGGTGATCATTGTTAATTATTGCTTGCCTACTTGGAAGTCTTATAAGCATAGGTATTTTATATATCAGAGTTTGCAGGAAGCCCTTGAGGATCCAATGTACGATTTTAAATCTCTATTTATGTATGATCCAGAAGCCTACTCTTCATTTCCAAGTGGTTGGGATGAGATGCAAGATACTAGAGTTTTTTTTGAGGATGTATTTCGGCTGGCTACCATAGCTTGGAGCAACGACCTCATGAAAGCAGCTGCTGAAGATATTTCTACGTGGTGAGCTGTTCTAAGACTGAGCTCTATGTTTTTAAACTGTGATTTTATCTGTGATCCTCATGATTTGACTAATATGGTGAGTTAATGGTCGGTCAAGAATTGACTAGAGAGCTGATTTGGGCCTGGGCATATCAAGGTGCTGATATTGATATGTATGACAGTGGTGAGGATGGCGATGCAGCGGTTTTTGATGGCGCCGTAAATAATTTCTTTGATTGGGATGAGTTCTTGCTGTTTTCAGCAGACCCAGAATGTTTGGCGAGATCATATTTTGCGGGAAAATTGGCACGTGCACTTGTCAAGCTGATTGCCAGTGCGCCAGACTTTTCATTTGGTTTTCCATCTGTCTGCGGTATTTCCTCTGAAGAAGATTTTTTAGAAAAAACTATGGATCGAAATAGGGAGGTTTATAAGCTTTTAGCTGTTGTGAATAAAATGCGATCTATGAAGGATCCAGCGATTAGATCCCTCTATCGTCAAGTGTTCTATTTTCGAAATGATTCTTATGATGCATCTCGCGAATTTAGTATTAAGTGTGCTCGGAAGCTTGATCTTGGTCTCTTTAATTATGGTGGTACATAATTTCTGATCAGTTTTTTTGGTGATTGGACTGACGCCTTCGCGAGCAACCCCGCTCCCACATGGATTTGTGTCGTTTGAGGGATTAGCGTTGACCCATTAGCTGCGGCTGGTGGAGTTCTATGGTTGTAAGGCTATCCAACAGATGCACGCTATACCCCGGAACATTCTTCGCATGATGCTTCGCCTGGGAAGCCATTTCCGCAAGCTGACTGGCATCAAGCTGTGCGCAGGCCTCGGGGTGTAGATGCACGACGCCAATGGATAGCGACAACAGCGGAAACTCCTGCCGCACGCCTTGGCGGTTCGGTGCGATGAAGCAGCCTGCTTCAAGGTGTTCGGGGCGATAGAAGCGTCGGCATTGGCTCTGGAAATCGTCGAGCAGTTGATTGAGTCGCTTGCGCCAGTCTTCAGGGCCGAGGACTAACAGGAAGTCGTCGCCACCAATGTGGCCAACGAAATCTCGGGTGGGGTCGACGCGTTCATTCAGGCATTGCGCGAGACACAACAACACTTCGTCCCCGCGTCCGTACCCGTAGATATCGTTGAAGGGTTTGAAGCTGTCGATGTCGACGTAGCAGATGACTGATTCTCGACCCTGTTGCAGCAGGCGGGTGAGGCACTGCTGAATTGGCACATTGCCAGGCAGCAAGGTCAGCGGGTTGGCGTAGCGTGCCTGTTGGATTTTCAGTTCGGTGATGAGTTTGAGCACGTCGATCACCCGGCCGAGACCGAGGTAGCTGCCGTTGAGGGTGATGATGAAATCTTCTTCGATCCGCTGACGGGCGCGGCTGGTGATGAGGCGGCTCACTTGCTGCAACGACTGACTCATTTCCACCGCGAGAAAGTCGTCATTCATCAATCGGCTAATCGGTTTACGCGCAAACAAGTCAGTGGCAAACGGTTTGAGCAGCGCATCCGACAAGGAATGGCGATGGACGATGCCACACGGCTGACCCTGTTCGTCGAGCACGGCCAGTGAGTTGAGGTTGGCTTGGCGGCGGAAGGCTTCCAGTACGGTCGCGGTCGGTGTGTCGCGCGCTACGGCGGGTTGGTCGTTGAGCAGGGCGCTGAGGTCGCTGCCTTCGTCATTCAGCGCAACGCTGCTGCTGTCGTGTTTGGGCATCAACGTGCGGGCGTCGCGCGGTGGGTGTTCTTGTGGGCGGCCGAGCAAATAGCCTTGCACCAGGTCGACGCCCATTTCGGTGAGCACCGCGAGTTCTTCCGGCAGTTCGATGCCTTCGGCGATGACTTGCGCGCGGGAGGCTTTGGCGATTTGTAGGATCGAGCCGACGAATTCGCGTTTCAGCGCATCCTGGTGGATGCCGTCGATGAAGTGCCGATCGATCTTCACGTAATCCGGGCGCAGCTCCGACCACAGGCGCAGGCTCGAATAACCGGCGCCAAGATCATCCAGCGCGATGGAGAAGCCCATCGCGCGGTAGTGATGCAGTGCGGTTTGCAGCAGCTGGAAGTCGTCGATGGGTGTTTGTTCGGTCAGTTCAATGACGACCTGGCTGGGTGGAATGCCGAAGTCCTGCAGTAGTTGCAGCGTGCGTCCTGGCTGGTGTGCGGCTTCGAGTAATGACTCGGGCGAGACGTTGAGAAACAGTTTGCCCGGCAGTTGCTGTTCATTGAAACGACGGCAGGCGCTTTGGCGGCAGGCGATTTCCAGTTCACTCAAACGTCCGGCCTGTCGCGCCACGGCGAACAAGGCAATCGGCGAGTGAAGAGGGCTGTTGGACGGGCCGCGTGTCAGCGCTTCGTAGCCGAGAATGCGGCGTTCAGAGAGGCAGATGATCGGCTGGAACAGGCTGTGCAATCCGCTTTGAGTCAGGATCGAGCTCAAGGCACTCAGCTGTTCGGTCGTGGTCATGGCAATCTCTGGCGATAAAAAAAGGACTGGGAGCGCTCTCGTTGGAGAGTGGCTCCCAGTCCTTTATTGCACGACAGAATGATGACTGTTTGATGACGATCCGGGGATCGTCAGCATTAAATTGCCATCACTTACTTCTTCGCCACCTGATTGCTCAGCTTCAGGTAATCCAGCAGCACGCGCCCGGTTTCGCTCAGGTAGGCATCGTCTTCTGGTTTGACCTTGTCCGGCTCGGCGGCCGTAAGGGCGTCGTCGTCTTCTTTCTTCAGCTCTTTGAGCGGCTCTTCGCCTTTGGCTTTGCGACGGATGTTTTCCATCGCCAGCTGCTTGGCGTCGATGTCGGTGTGTTGCGCGCGACGCTCGGTTTCATTGAGGCTGACGGTTTTTTCTTCCATCAGTTTTTGCGCGAGTGCCAGCTTGTCACGGATGAACACGAACTCCGCGTCTTTCGCCGTGCGGGCGTCATGCTCGGATTTGAGCTGAGCCAGATACGGTTTGAACGGATCGGCCGCCGGTTTGATGGCCGCGCGGATGGTGTCCCACGGCATGGCTTCCGGCAGAGCGCTTTCGCCAATTTCCTTGGTGTCGATCAGCGACGGGTAGTCGATGTCCGGCAGCACGCCCTGATGCTGGGTGCTCTGACCGGAAACCCGGTAGAACTTGGCCAGGGTCAGTTTCAGTTCGCCATGGTTCAGCGGCTGAATGGTCTGCACGGTGCCTTTACCGAAGGTCTGGCCACCGATGATCAGCGCGCGATGGTAGTCCTGCATGGCGCCGGCGAAAATCTCCGAAGCCGAGGCGGACAAGCGGTTGACCAGCAGCGCCATCGGGCCTTTGTAGAACGCGCCCGGGTTTTCATCTTCGAGCACGTCGACACGGCCATCGGCATTACGCACCAGTACGGTCGGGCCTTTGTCGATGAACAGACTGGTCAGCTCGGTAGCTTCCTGCAGGGAGCCGCCGCCGTTGTTGCGCAGGTCGATAACCACACCGTCGACTTTTTCTTTCTGCAGTTCAGTCAGCAGTTTTTTAACGTCGCGGGTGGTGCTCTTGTAGTCCGGATCACCGGCGCGGAACGCTTTGAAGTCGAGGTAGAAGGCCGGAATCTCGATGACGCCGAGCTTGTAGTCCTTACCGTCCTGTTTCAGGTTGAGGATGGACTTCTTCACCGCCTGGTCTTCTAGCTTCACCGCTTCACGGGTGATCGGCACGATCTTGGTGGTCTGGTCGTTCGGCGCATTGCTCGCCGGAATCACTTCCAGACGCACGACGGTGCCTTTCGGGCCACGAATCAGTTTGACCACTTCGTCCAGACGCCAGCCGACCACGTCGACCATCTCTTTGTTGCCTTGGGCAACGCCGATGATCTTGTCCGCCGGGGCGACTTGTTTGGTCTTGTCGGCCGGGCCTGCCGGCACCAGACGCACGACTTTCACCTGGTCGTTGTCGCTCTGCAACACGGCGCCGATGCCCTCGAGGGACAGGCTCATGTTGATGTCGAAGTTTTCCGCGTTATCCGGCGACAGATAGTTGGTGTGCGGGTCGTACGACATGGCGAAGGTGTTGATGTACGCCTGGAAGATGTCTTCCGGACGGGTCTGATCCAAGCGCGCCAATTGGTTCTTGTAGCGCTTGGTCAGGGTTTCCTGAATCTGCTTCGGATCTTTGCCGGCGATCTTCTGGCGCAGGACTTCGTCCTTGACGCGTTTGCGCCACAGGTCATCAAGTTCTGCAGTGGATTTCAGCCAAGGAGCGTCCTTGCGATCGATCAGCAAGGTTTCCTTGGTGTTGAAGTCCATCTTGTCGACGCCTTTGTTGAGCTCGGCGATGGCGAAGTCCAGACGCGATTTGACGCGATCCAGATAACGCTTGTAGATGGTGAAGCCGGCGTTGAGGTCGCCGCTTTTGAGGAAGTCGTCGAACTGCGTCTTCCACTTGTCGAATTCGGCGATGTCGCTGGCCATGAAATAGCTGCGCGACGGATCCAGCAGCTTGATGTAGCTGTCGTAGATGATCACCGAGCGCGCATCGTCGAGCGGCGGCTTGCTGTAGTGGTGACGCTTGAGCAACTCGACGACGTTCAGACTGGCGATGACTTCATCGCGATCAGGCTGCAATTTGTCCCAGCTGTTGGCAGCGAAGGTATTGCCCGACATCGGCAAAATACCGATACCGATGAATAGAGCGAGGGCGGTGCTTGGGAGCAGATGCTTCATGCTGATTCGACGCGGGGACAATTGATAACGCATATTAGGCCGTCTTTGAAGTCGCCGGTTCTACGAGAGCCGGTCGCATAATGCAAAAAGCCCGGCGCTACAGCTTCGGGCTCAGTCCAGACTCACTATGGAGGCACTGTGAAGGCATTGCAAGGCGTGGAAGGTCAAGTGGCGTGGGTTGAGACCCCGAGTCCTACATGTGATGTAGGACAAGTTCGCATTCGAGTGGCGGCAGCCGGCCTCAATCGCGCCGATTTATTACAGAAAGCCGGTCTCTATCCGCCACCGCCGGGCGCAAGCGACGTGCTCGGTCTGGAGTGTTCCGGGGTCATCAGCGAGGTCGGCGCGGGCAGTTCGTGGCAGGTCGGCGATCGGATCTGCGCCTTGCTGGCCGGGGGCGGCATGGCCGAAGAGGTGGTGGTTGACGGGCGGCACGTGCTGCCGGTTCCCGAAGGCGTTTCGTTGATTGAAGCGGCGGCATTGCCCGAGGTTTACGCAACAGTCTGGCTGAATGTGTTTCAACTTGCGGCGCTCAAACCGGGTGAGAAAGTTCTCTTGCACGCCGGGGCAAGTGGAATCGGTTCAGCCGCCATTCAGCTGTGTAAGGCGTTTGGCAATCCCTGCTGGGTCAGCGTCGGTTCGGCCGAGCGTTTGGCTTATTGCGAGGCGCTGGGGGCTCAGGGCGGGGTGCTGCGCACTGACGATTTGGAGAGCCTGCGCGACCTCGGGCCGTTCGATGTGATTCTTGATCCGGTGGGCGGTAATTATTCGGCGCTGAATCTGAAGTTGATGGCGCTGGACGGGCGTTGGGTGCTGATCGGTTTGATGGGTGGCCGCGAAGCGAAACTGGATCTGGCGCAAGTGTTGGGTAAGCGCGTGCAGTTGCTGGGCTCGACGTTGCGCAGCCGTGATGATCAGTTCAAGGCGGATCTGTTGAGCGATTTGGGCCAGCAGGTGTGGCCGTTGTTTGCTGAGGGGCGGTTGAGTCCGCAGTTGGCCAAGGCGTTTGCGGTGAAGGATGCCGAGGCGGCGTTTGCCGAGCTGGCCAGCAATACTGTTTCCGGGAAGTTGGTATTGGTGATCGACGATAGCCTGAGCTGACTTGCAGGCAGAAGAAGCCCCTCACCCTAACCCTCTCCCAAAGGGAGAGGGGACTGACCGAGTTGTCCTGTCGAGATTCGTCGACCTAACACATGGCGTCGAACTCAGGTTCGGGATGTCAGCCTGCAATTGCAGATTAAATCTTTGTCATTTCCAGAGATGGATTGGCCAGCCGGCTTTTTCGGCGTGCTCGAGCAGCACCGGATCCGGGTTGACCACGTGCGGGAAATCCACTTTCAGCAGCAATGGCAGGTCATTGCGTGAGTCGGAATAAAAACTCGCGCCTTCGAGGTTCTCTTCCTCAGCGTCCAGCCACTCCAGCAAGCGAGTGATCTTGCCTTCACGGTAGGTCAACGTGCCCACGGTCTGGCCGCTGTAAACGCCGTGTGCGACTTCCATTTCAATCCCCAGAATCTTGTCGATGCCGAGTCGATCGGCAATCGGTCTGACCAGGTGCGTGCCCGACGCCGAGATCACCAGAATCCGGTCGCCGGCCTTGCGGTGCGCGGCGATGGTTTTGGTCGCGTCGCTGAAGATGATCGGTTCGATAAAGTCTTCAACCCACGGCCCGACCAGGTGCTCGACTTCTTCTGGCGTACGGCCGATCAGCGGTTCGAGGCTGAACGCCATGTAGTCTTCCATGCGTAATTTGCCATGGCTGTAGGCGTCCATCAGTTCGTTGTTCTTGCGCATGAACGACTCGGGATCGACCCAGCCCAGGCGCCCCATCTGCTCGCTCCAGAGGGTGGCGCAGTCGCCGTGGATCAACGTTTCGTCCAGATCAAAAATTGCCAGGGCCATCAGTTCTCTCCGAGAACAGCTGCGAGCTACATGCTTCGAGCTGCAAGAATTGGAATCAGCTACGCCGCAGTCTACAACTTGAAGCTTGTAGCTTGTAGCTCGAAGCTTGCAGCTGCTTTTAAGCGACTTCACACAGGGCCGTCGGATCGATGGAAAGCGCCAGACGCTGACCGTCGGGATGCAGATCAGCCGCCGAACGATTGAGCACATCCACCACCAATTCCACGCCGCGCGCTTCGATGCGATAGCGAATGACATTGCCGAGCAGGCTGTGGCTGCGGATCTGCGCGTCGAGTTCGCCGTTGAGGCTCAGTTCGATGGCTTCCGGGCGAATGGCGATGCGATGGTTGATCGGGCGCTGCAACAGTTTCGACGCGGCTTCGGCGTCGAGCAGGTTGTAGTTGCCGATAAAGCCTGCGGCGAACACGTCGACGGGCGCGGTGTACAAGGTCTCGGCGTCGCCGCTCTGTACGATTTTTCCCTGATTCATCAGGAAAATGCGATCAGACATGGTCAGCGCTTCTTCCTGATCGTGTGTGACGAAGATCGTGGTCAGGCCAAGTTCGCGCTGGATCTGACGGATCTGTTCGCGCAGGTGTTTGCGAATTCGTGCATCGAGGGCCGACAGCGGTTCATCCAATAGCAACAAGCGTGGGCGCGTGACCAGCGAACGGGCGAGGGCGACACGCTGGCATTGGCCACCGGAGAGTTGATGCGGATAGCGGCTGGCGAAATCGTTGAGTTCAACCAGTTTCAATACTTCCGACACGCGTTTATGGCTGTCGTCGGCGTTGACCTTTTGCATGCGCAAACCGAATGCGACGTTCTGCTCGACGGTCATGTTGGGGAACAGCGCGTAGCTCTGGAAGACCATGCCGATCCCGCGTTTTTGCGGTGTCAGCGGGACGATGTCGACGCCATCCAGCAGGATTTGGCCGCCATCCACCGGCGTCAGGCCGGCGATGCAGCGCAGCAGGGTAGATTTGCCGCAACCGGACGGGCCGAGCAGGGTGACGAATTCGCCTTTGTTGATCTCGCAGTTGATGTCGCTGAACACCGGGGTGCCCGCGTAATTTTTCTGCAGGTGTTGGACGCTGACATAGCTCATTCGCTTTTGTCCTTGTTCAAGATGTTGGCGATCCAGGTCAGGACCAGCACGAAAAAGAAATACGAGATGACCAGCGCACTGGTGAAGTGACCGCTGCTGTTGCGCATGTTGTTCAGATAAACCTGCAGGGTTTCGTAACGCGTGCCGACCAGAATGTTGGCGAAAACGAACTCACCGAACAGGAACGAGAACGACAGCAGCAACGCGACCATCAGGCCTTTGCGCAGGTTGGGCAGCACCACCAGAATGGCTGCCTGAAAGGTGCTGGCGCCGAGCAGTTGCGCGGCGTCCATCAGGTCGCGCAGGTTGATTGCTTGCAGGTTGTTGGTGATCGCGCGGTACATGAACGGCAGGGCCACGGTGAAGTAGCAGCCGATCAGAATCCACGGCGTGCCGACCATCGCCATCGGCCCGGAACCGTAGAGTTGCAACAGACCCACCGACGACACCACCGGCGGCACCGCGAAGGGCAGCAGGATCAGGATATTCATCAGCGCGTCGAGTTTCGGGAAGTGGTAATGCACGACGAACAGCAGCGGCAGAATCAACACCACCGACAGCACCAGCGCGCCGACGCAGACCAGCAATGACTGGCCGAACGCGTGAAGGAAGCGCGGGTCGCTCCACAACTGGATGTACCACTTGAAGGTGAAGCCGCTGGGCAGAATGGTCGCCGACCAACTGCTGGCGATCGAGTAGACCAGCGTGCCCGCCAGTGGCAGCAAGAGGATCGCAAACAGCAGATAAACCACGACGCGGTGGTAGAGGCCGGCCGGGCCGGATTCAGCGCGAGACATGGTAGCTCCTCTTCAACAGCAGTTGATGCACGACGGTGACGATGGTCATCAGCGCCACCAGCACCACGGCCAGAGCGCTGGCCAGATTCGGGTCGAGGGAAATGTCGCCGGAGACCATCGCTGCAATCCGGATCGGCAGGACGTTGAAGTTGCCCGTCGTCAGTGCATACACCGTGGCGTAGGCGCCGAGGGCGTTGGCCAGCAGAATCACAAACGTACCGAGCAAAGCAGGTGTCAGCACTGGCAAACCGATGTGCCGCCAGAACTGCCAGCCGTTGGCGCCGAGCAATGCTGCGGATTCGCGCCAGTCTTCACGCAAGGCGTCGAAGGCCGGGTAGAGCAGCAGCACGCCGAGGGGAATCTGGAAATAGGTGTAGAGGATGATCAAGCCGGTTTTCGAGTACAGGTTGAAATCCTGAATGATCCCGGCCTGCTTGAGCATGATGGTGATGCTGCCGTTGAAACCGAGCAGGATGATGAAGGCGAACGCCAACGGCACGCCGGCAAAGTTGCTGGTCATGTTGGCGAAGGCATTCACGAAGTTGCGCAGTTTTGAATCAACGCGGCGCAGGGAATACGCCCCGAGCACGGCAATGATGATGCCGAATACGCTCGACCAGAAACTGATTTCCAGGCTGTACTGGATCGCCTGTAGATAGAACTTCGAACTGAAGATCTTGGTGAAGTTTTCGATGCCCCAACCGAACTCTTCCGATTGCAGGCTGTTGATCATTACCCAGACCAGCGGGGCGATTTCGAAGACGATAAAGAACAGCGCGAAGGGCACCAGGCACAACGCCGCCAGCCATTTGCCGCGAGTCATGGCATTCACTTGAGCAGCTCCCGGCACACAGGTTTGTCGTGGGGCACGCCGAGCAGTTCGCAGACGGTGCCGCAGATTTCCGTCTGCTTCGGCGCGGCATCAGCGCTGAAGCTGAAGGCATCGCCGAGGACGAAAAGCGGCACTTGGCGTTCTTCCGGCAGCAGGCCGTTGTGCGAGCGGTCGTTGTTCATGCCGTGGTCGGCGGTCACCAGCACTTGATAACCAGCGTCGAGCCAGCTCTGCAAATAGTCGGCGAGGATGATGTCCGCCGAGCGCGCGCTGTTGCGGTATTGCGAACTGTCGAGGCCGTGTTTGTGCCCGGCGTCGTCGATGTTCATCGGGTGGATCAGCAGGAAGTTCGGATCATGGCGCAGACGCAGGTTTTCCGCGTCGGCGAACAGGTGCGAATCCGGATAGTGATCGTTCCAGTAGAAATGCCCGTGCTGGATCGGCAGCGACAGATTGTCGGTGTGGCGGTCGCGGGCGGCGACGAAGGGCGAGCGGTTGTACAACTCGCTGACCCAGTGATACGCCGCGGCTGCGGTTTTCAGACCGGCATCGCGGGCGTAGTGATAAATGCTGCGCTGATTGGACAGGCGCGAGACGTTGTTGTGGACGATGCCGCTGTCGATCGGCGGCACGCCGGTGAGGATGCATTCATAAAGCGGTCGGGACAGGGCCGGCAGCTCGCACTCCAACTGGTAGAGCGCGGCGCGTCCTGCGCCAACATAAGCCTGCAGATGCCCCATGGCGTGGCGCGCGACCTCGTAGTTGAGACCGTCGAGCACGACAAGGATGACGTTGTGCTTCATAGAGGCAAAAACTCCGCGAAACAATGAAAGTCGTTAAAAACTGTAGGAGCAGAGCTTGCTCGCGAAGGGCGCGGCGCGGTTTTCGATAAACCGTGGTGCTGCGGTTCGCGAGCAAGCTTTGCTCCTACAGATGAAGGATTACTTCATCTCTACGATGACTTCTTCGTTCCACTGCTGTGGCAGGGCTTTGGAGGTCTTTTCCCAGGCGTCGGCGTCTTTGATCGGGGTGACCTTTTTGTACTGCTCGTTCGGCAGCAGTTTGGCCTTCACGTCTTCCGGCAGTTGCAGATGCTCGGCGCGGATCGGGCGCGCGTTGCCGCGGGCGAGGTTGGTCTGGCCGGCGTCGCTGAAGATGTATTCGCGGGTCAGCTTGGCGGCGTTAGGGTTTTTCGCGTACTTGTTGATGATCGTGGTGTAGCCGGAAATCACCGAACCGTCGGACGGGATCAACACCACGTAATCATCCGGGTTGGCCATCTTGGCTTTGTAGCTGAGGCCGTTGAAGTCCCAGACCACACCGACTTCGATCTCGCCTTTTTCCATGGTGGCGATGGTCGGGTTAGCCATCGACAGGCGACCTTGCTTGGCAATGTCGGCAAACAACAGCAGGGCCGGCTTGATGTTTTTCTCGTCGCCACCGTTGGCCAGTGCCGCAGCGAGAACGCCGTTGGCAGCCTGGGCGGCGGTGCTTACGTCACCGATGGAGACCTTGTATTTGCCGCCCTTGAGGTCAGCCCATTTGGTCGGTACTTCGGAGCCGTGCAGCAACTTTTTGTTGACGATGAAGGCGATGGTGCCGGTGTAGGCCAGTGCCCAGTTGCCGTCCTTGTCCTTGGCCCAGTCCGGGACCTGATCCCAGGTGCTTGGCTTGTACGGTTGCACCACGCCTTGCTTGACCGCGATCGGGCCGAAGGCGGCGCCAACGTCGCCGATGTCAGCGGTGGCATTGTCTTTTTCCGCCGCGAACTTGGCGATTTCCTGAGCCGAGCTCATGTCGGTGTCGATGTGTTTCAGGCCGTAGGTTTTGGCCAGGTCTTCCCAGGTGCCTTTCCAGTTGGCCCAGTCATCGGGCATGCCGACGCTGTTGACGGCGCCTTCCGCTTTCGCAGCGGCTTCTAGGGTTTTCAGATCGGTGCCGGCCGCCATGGCGGAGGTGCACAGTGCAATGGTCGAGCCTAACAGTGTTGCCAGGAAAAGCTGTTTCATTCCGAAGCTCCTTGGTCGTGTTCAACGCTGCGATTGCGGTGGTTGTTGGTCTAGGTCAGCAATACCTGAGCCAATTTAAGGGGGCTGGATGACACTTTGATGTCGGTGGCCTCGCGCCAGGCCTTTTATCTGGCCAATATCGGCAGGTGCCAGATAAGCGTAGACCATGCTCAAAGGCCCGGAGGGCAAGGGACTTGGCCGATGTATTGCAAGCCGTGAGGATGACCGTTCGGTAGTTTTGTCATCTATCGGTCATGTGTACTGCCTAGGCTTGCAACACCGCGAAACGGGTTTGATCACCGTGCGGTTTTGCCCCGAAACAGTGCTGGTCTAGTCCAGATAGGTAACGTTGATGCGCGATGAGGCAACAAAAGCGGTGACAGCCATTGGCCAGGTGTTGCAGGAGCAGCTCGACCACGGTTTGTTGGCGGCGGGCAGTAAGTTGCCGGCCGAACGCAAGCTCAGTGAGCTGTTTGGCACCACGCGGATTACTGTGCGTGAGGCGTTGTTGCAGTTGGAGGCACAGGGGCAGATTTATCGTGAGGAGCGGCGCGGCTGGTTCGTTTCGCCGCCGCGTCTGGCCTATAACCTGATGCAACGCAGTCACTTTCACGCGATGGTCAGTGCGCAGGGGCGGGTGCCGTCGACCGAGGTGATTTCGGCGCGGCTGCAACCGGCGTCGGCGGCGGTATGCGAGTGGTTGCAGTTGCCGGCGCTGTCCAGCGTGATTCAGATTTGCCGGTCGCGGCGGATTGACGGGCGGTTGGTGTTGTATGTGGAGCACTATTTGAATCCGCAGTTTTTTCCGGGGATCCTTGAGTTTGATTTGAATCAGTCGATTACTGAGTTGTATGCGCGGCATTACGATTTGCACTATGGGCGGGTGCGCTTTGAGATTGTGCCGACGTCTTTGTCGGTGGATGCGGCGGCGGCTTTGCGGGTGTCGGTGGGGAGTCCTGGGTTACGGATTGCTCGGGTTAATTATGATCAGCATGAGCGGTTGATTGATTGTGATCTGGAGTTTTGGCGGCATGATGCGATTCATGTGGGGGTCGACGTTGTTTGATCGTTTTTTGGGGGCATATCCGTTGCTGCGGGTGTTGCTGATTATGGTTCCGCCCTTACGGCGGGTCACTTTTGGCAAACGCCCCAAAAGTAACCAAAAGGTCTGTGCCCTGACGTCCGGCCCTCGCTAAGGCTCGGGTTCCTTCGCTCCGGGTTCATCCGGGGGCATCGCCTACGGTTTGCTTCGCTGCACCTCCTCTCGATGCTTTCCCCGTATGAATCCCTCCACTCAGCCTCCCGACGGGCTCTAAGATCAAGTTCAAGATCAAAAGCAGGCGAGCTGACACTCGGCCTATTGAGTGGTGAGAAGCATGGCGCGCTCGGCTTTTGCTTTTGCTTTTGTAGGAGCAGAGCTTGCTCGCGAAGGCGGCCTGACAGCCGACCTGTTTACTGTGGATGTACTCAATCCAATTGTAGGAGTGAGCCTGCTCGCGAAAGCGCCCTTACAGGCGCCCTTTTTCTGACAGGCTGCACACGATCCAATTGTGGGAGCGAGCGCGCTCGCGAAAGCGCCCCCACAGTCACCGCCTCTTTACTTGTCTGTCTGCGCGTTGGCATACAAATAATCCGTCGCCAACGAGGCCAGTGTCCTCACGCCAACCACCAACGCTGACTCATCGACAAAGAACCCTGGATTATGATTCGGCGCGGCTTTGCTCATGTCTTGATCCCGCGGCGTCACGCCAAGAAACACGAACAGCCCCGGCGCTTCTTTGGCAAAGAACGAGAAGTCCTCAGCCCCGCCCACCAGCGGCCCTTGCACCACGTCATCCTTGGCCGCCCACTTCAACGTCGGCAGCATTTTTTCAGTGAGTGCCGGGTTGTTGATGGTCGGGTCGTATTTTTCGATGATGGTGACGTCCGCTTTGGCACCGCCGCTTTCGGCGATTTTTTCGACGGTCTGGCGTACCTCGGCGTGGAGTTTCTGGCGGATGCCGTAGTCGTATGAGCGGATCGTCCCGGTCATGTCGACCGATTCGGGAATGATGTTGTAGCGCGTCCCGCCGTTGATGGTGCCGATGCTGACCACCGATGGAAACGACGAGATGTCGGTGCGGCGGCTGACCACGGTTTGCAGGCCGACGATGGTTTGTGCGCCGACGGTGATCGGGTCGATGCCGTCCCATGGGCGGCCGGCGTGGGTTTGTTTGCCGAGGATTTTGATGCGCAGGTCGTCGGAGCTGGCGAGGGTCGGGCCGGGGCGGTAGGTGATCTGGCCGGCGGGGACGCCGGCCCAGACGTGCAGGCCGAAGACGGCGTCGGGTTTCGGTGATTTCATCACGCCTTCCTCGACCATCATTTTCGCGCCCCAGGTATTTTTGCCGTCGGGGATGAAGTCGCTCGGGCCTTCTTCGGCGGGCTGGAAGTAGAACACCACGGTGCCGGGCAGGGTGTCGCGCATGCCGGTCAGAATTTTCGCCGTGCTGAGCAGGATCGCGGTGTGGGCGTCGTGGCCGCAGGCGTGCATCACGTCGACTTCTTTGTCGAGATAGGTGCCTTTGGCTTTCGAGGCGAATGGCAGGTCGGAAACTTCCTTGACCGGCAGCGCGTCCATGTCGGCGCGCAGGGCGACGGTCGGGCCGGGCAGGGCGCCTTTGAGGACGGCGACCACGCCAGTGCGCGCCACGCCGGTTTTGACTTCCAGGCCCATGGCTTTGAGTTGTTTGGCGACCAATTCCGACGTGCGCTTTTCAGTGTTGCCGAGTTCGGGGTGGGCGTGGATGTCGCGGCGGGTTTCCAGCAGTTCCGGTTCAAGTTTTTGCGTCTGCTCGGCGATCTGTGAGCGCGTGCTTTCCATGGTGGCGGCGCCGGCGTGACAGGCGAACAGGGTGAGTAGAACGGCATGGGCAATGCGGGTCAGCTGCATCGGGTTTCTCCTTGGTTATTGTTTTTGGGCTTCCCTGCCTGTGACTGCAACTGCGCGCCTGAGTGCTATTCCTTAGGCTCGCCACCGCCGGCAGTGATCACTTGTACGCTCATGCGTGGGGTGGCCAGATCCAGTCCGGCTTCATCCAGATGCCGCTTCAGCGACAAGTTGAATGCCCGCGACACTTCCCACTGTTTGATCGGCGCCGTCTTGAACCGTGCACGCAAAATCGCGCTGCCGGACTCAAAACTCTCGACACCCTGAATTTCCAGCGGCGACCAGATATTGCGGCGTTGCAGGGGATCGGTGCGCATCTTCTGGCCGACGTCGCGCATCAGTTTGATCGCGTCGTCGATTTCCATGTTGTACGGCACCGCGACGCGGAAGATCGCGTAGCCGAATTCGCGGGAGTAGTTCTTGATGCTTTTGATTTCGCTGAACGGGATCGTGTGGACGATGCCGTCGATGTCGCGCAGGCGCACGGTGCGGATGGTCAGGCCTTCGACGGTGCCGAGGTGGCCGCCGACGTCGACGTAGTCATCGATGGCCAGTGAGTCTTCGATGATGATGAACAGGCCGGTGATCAAGTCGGCAACCAGCGACTGCGCACCGAAACCGATGGCCAGACCGATCACACCGGCACCGGCCAGCAGTGGCGTAACGTTCATGCCCATGTTCGCCAGCGCGACGATCAGCGCGATGATGAAAATCGCCACGAACAGCACGTTGCGGATCAGCGGCATCATCGTTTGCGCGCGCGCATTGGCGAGGCCTTTGCGCGAGCGGGTGAGGGCGTGGTGCACAGCCGTATCAGAAAGAATCCAGATCAGCCAGGCAAACAGCAGCGTGCCAGCGAGGCTGAACAGTTTGACGCTGACGTCATGCCCGTCGCCTTCTGCGAAAGTGATCAGCGACTTGCCCCAGACCCGCAGACCCAACTCGATAAACGCCAGCCACACCAGCAGATGAGCGAGGGTATAGAAGAAGTTTTTCAGTCGTTCCGAATACAGTGCATGACGTTTGGCCCCGCGCTGCGGTTTCAGCGAGTGGCGACGCACCAGGCCGTTGATCACCATGCACAACACCAGCAACACCGTGCAGATCATCGATTGGCGCAAAGCAGTGCTGGTGTCGCCGGCGGAGAAGAACGTCGCGAACAGCGAAATCCCCACCAGCACCAGCGCCGGGACGTACCAGAAGGTGCCGAGGATATCGATGGTGTCGCTGAGCGCGCGGCGGGTCAGGCGTCGCGACAGGGGCTGGTTGCGAATCAGGTGCGCAATCGGTCGGCGGAACCGCAGAATGAACAGGCCGGTTGAAATTGCCGCGAGGACATTGGCGACGGTCGCGGCGGTGTGGGCCAGATGCACGCCGAGGCTTTCGATCAGACGCGGATCATTCAGCGCCTCACCGAACGCGGCGAAGCTGCCGATCAGCCACAACGGCCGGAACGCCTGATGACGCAGGATGTACAGCGCGCGATGGCGGTGCGGGCCATCGAGCAGGGAGAAAGCAATCACGCAGATCGCCGAGAAGCAGGTGCCGACCACCAATGCGTACGCCAGCACCATCGCCAGACTTTTGCCCAGCGAGGACGGCAAGGCGTAACTCATGTAAACGGTGATGACCAAAGCGATCAGCCACGGCCCGAGTTTGCGCAGGGCGAAGCGCAGCATGTCGAGGGCTTTGGGGTGTTGCGGCAGTTCTTCGGTCAGACCAAAACGCATGCGCACGCGATGACTGAGCCAGATCAGCGCAGCGGCGAGCAGGCTCCAGACCATCAGAATCATGGCGAAACCGAAGATTACCGGCAGCCATTCGCTGGCCGGCATCATCAAGGCGCTGAATTCATCTTTGGCCAGATCGAACTCGGCAGACCAGCGATTGAGCGGGCTGTCAGCACCGGTGAATTGTTTTTCGAAATTGGCGAGGGTGCCGCCGATCAGGCCGAGCACGCCTTCTTCAGGTGTGGTCTGGGCTTTTTTCGTGGCGTCGCGCAGCTTTTTCAGGTCGGTGAGCAGTTGCGCGCGTTGCTTGTCGTTTTCCAGCGACTTGATGACTTCGTCGAGGGATTGACCGAGGGGTTCTTGCGCTTCGGGCTGGGCCTTGTTGGTGTTGAGCAGGCCGGGCAGACCGACCGCCTGGGCAGGCGCCAGCGGCAGCAGCGTCATCAGGCAGACGAGGAACAGACTGGGTAAAGCAAAAAGACGAGCAAACACTAGGCGGTCAACCTCGCAATGGGCGGATCGAACGAGTGTACGAGCCCGCCTGCTGCAATGCGAGCCGGTGCGCGGTTATTCGTTGAGTTTGGCGAGGATCTTGTAAACCACGGTAGCGAGGATCAACAGCATGCCGACCCACATGGCGAAGACACCGGCGTTCTTGTCGCGGAAGTTGAAGCCGATGGCCAGCAGGAGCATTCCGCACAGGATCGGAATGAGCATGGCGTGAAACGAAGACATCGTGATCATGGAGACAGCCTTGTCGAAAGGGATGATTAAAGTCTAGGTGGCTTTTATGGGCATTGTATTGATCTGTGTAGGAGCTGCCGCAGGCTGCGATCTTTTGATCTTGTCTTTTGAAAAACAGGATCAAAAGATCGCAACCTGCGGCAGCTCCTACAGGGGGGTTACGGGAGTTCCTGGCAGGCGTAAAACGCGCTCAGCACTTTCACCAGGTGCGCCAGGTCGTGGCTGCCGCACAGTTCGCGGATCGAGTGCATGGCGAAGGTAGGCAAGCCGATATCGACGGTGCGCACACCGAGGTGGCTGGCGGTGATCGGGCCGATGGTCGAGCCGCAGCCCATGTCGCTGCGCACTACGAAGCTTTGCACCGGCACTTCTTCGGCCATGCACAGATGGCGGAAGAAACCGGCGGTTTCGCTGTTGGTGGCGTAGCGCTGGTTGCTGTTGACCTTGATCACCGGGCCGGCGTTGAGTTTCGGGCCGTGGTTGGCGTCGTGCTTGTCGGCGTAGTTCGGGTGCACGCCGTGGGCGTTGTCGGCCGAGACCAGCAGGGATTTCTGGATGGTGCGAACGAATTCGTCACCTTCCGGCAGCAGACGGCGCAGGGTTTGTTCGAGCATCGGGCCGTCAGCGCCGCAGGCCGAGCAGGAGCCGACTTCTTCGTGATCGTTGCAGACCAGCACGCAAGTTTCGTCGGTTTCGGCGGTCAGCAGCGCTTGCAGACCGGCATAGCACGACAGCAAGTTGTCGAGACGCGCGCCGGCAATGAAGTCGCCGTTCAGGCCAATCACTGCAGCACTTTGTGTGTCGTAGAAACTCAGCTCGTAATCGAGCACGACGTCGGCGTTCAAGCCGTGTTCGCGGGCCAGTTGATCGGTGAGCACGGCGCGGAAATCGACGCGTTCGTCACCGGCAAATTGCGCGAGGATCGGCGGCAGCTCGGTCTGCGCGTTGATCGCCCAGCCCTGATTGGCTTCACGGTTGAGGTGAATGGCCAGGTTGGGAATGATCGCGATCGGCGCCTTGAAGTCGATCAGTTGGCTTTCGACCTTGCCGTCGCGGCGGAAGGTGACGCGGCCGGCCAGCGACAGATCGCGGTCGAACCACGGCGCCAGCAGTGCGCCACCATACACTTCAACGCCCAGTTGCCAGAAACCCTGACGCTGCAGTTCCGGCTGTGGTTTGACGCGCAGGCACGGGCTGTCGGTGTGCGCGCCAACCAGACGGATGCCACCGTGCAGGGGTGAAGTGCGGCCCATTTTGATCGCGACGATCGAGGAGTCATTACGAGTAACGTAATAGCGGCCGTTAGGCTCGGTGGTCCACGGCTCGCGTTCGTCGAGGCGCACAAAACCGGCGGCCTCCAGACGTTGCACAAGACTGGCGGTGGCGTGGAACGGGGTAGGGGAGGCCTTGAGGAAGTCGATCAGGCCTTGGTTCAACTCTTCGCGCATAACAAGCTCCAGACAGCAATGGCCGGGAGTTTAACGCGGTTGACGCCCATTGCGAACGCAAAACCTGTGGGAGCTGAGCTTGCTCGCGAAGGCGTCGGGTCAGCAACATCTATGCTGAATGACACAGCGCTTTCGCGAGCAAGCTTTGCTCCTACAAGGGGTGGGGTTGGTTAGCGCGGGCTGAACACGCGTTTTTTCAGGTAGCGCATGATGACTTTCTCGTCTTCCGGCTTGTCCGGGCGTGGCAGCTGTTTTGGCCAGCGGCTCTGGCTCAGGAGCTTTTTCTGCCGGCTCTCGTCCCAACGCAGAATCTCCCGCGACGCACATTCCCACCACTCATGGCGACAGGCGCTGTAGTACGGATCATCCGGTGCAGCGCTGCCATACAACAAGTCTCGCCCGACCTTGCGCAAGGCGCCGCTCTGGTTGCGCAGTTTCCATTTGATTTTCAGGCGCTGCCAGGCCGACGGGAACGGTTTGACTCGCGGCACGTCGCGGCACAGATCCACCAGTCGCTGACTGAACGTTTCGCCATGCTGGGAGAAGAAGTACGTCTGCATCGCATGGAAAAAACGCTTTTCGGCGAAGTAGTGGTAGACGTATTTTCGCGCTTCCACGACCCGGCGTTCACGCATGGCATACGACAACGCGATCTGCTCGATGGTGTGAATCTCGAAACCGCCAACCGTGCATTGATCGATCATGCGGATCGACTCTTCGAACAGATCCAGATCGTTTTCGGTGACGCCGCACAGGCCGCTGTTGTAGAGCTTGAAGCCGTTGTCCGGCGTCACGCCATACGCACTGAGGTCGCGCGCAAGTTTCAGATAGTCGCTGCGCTGGTGCACGTCTTTCCAGTCGTACTCGAAGCGATCCATGACCGAGCAATCCTGCCCGATGGCATCGAGCAGACGGCTGGGATGATCGGTGAACAGCGTGTCGGTGTCGACGAACAGCGTCTTCTCTGCCCACTGCATGCCAGCGGCGATGGCGCAGGCCTTGCGGCGATGGTGGTAGCCGTTTTCGCCTTGCCAGCGCGTCAGCGTCGCTTCGTCGAGGAACACCGTGTCGACCGGCCATCCGGCGTAATCTTGCGGGCGATCAGTGAGAATCCTGATCGCCGGGAGCTGGCCGTTTTTCGCCTGGGACAACACGGTGAGGATGCTGAACTTGGCCTCGCGGCGGTAGACATCCTGATTGCCATAAATCAGGTACAACAACTGCTGGCGGGTTTTTTTCAGGGGTGTGGCGAGGGAATCAATACAACTCATCCGAAACAAAAATCCTTAAAACGGTGCCGGGCATTCGAAGCGCAAGCGTTCGCCGGTCTGGGGATGGGTGAAGCTCAACATACTCGCGTGCAAACACAAACGCGGCCAGGCGGCCAAGGCTTGTTCATGGGCGTAGAGTCCGTCACCCAGCAGCGGATGACCGATGGACAGCATGTGCACGCGCAACTGGTGCGAGCGGCCGGTGATCGGCGTCAGCTCGACGCGGCACCAGTCGCCACAACGTTCCAGCACGCGCCAGAAGGTCAGCGCATGTTTGCCGAATTCGTGATCAACCACGTGGCGCGGCTTGGTTGGCGGGTCGTAGCGCAGGGGCAAATCGATGCTGCCACTGTCCAGTTCCGGCTGACCCCAGGCCAACGCGGTGTAGGCCTTTTCGGTTTCACGGTCATGAAACTGGCGCGACAGTTCGCGATGCGTGTCGGCGTCACGGGCCAGCAGAATGATGCCGGAGGTTTCCCAGTCCAGACGATGGACGATGCGCGCTTCCGGGTAGCCGTTTTCCTGCAGACGGGTAATCAGGCAATCCTTGTTGTCGTCGGCGCGACCGGGCACCGAGAGCAGCAACGTCGGTTTGTTCACCACCAGTACAGCGGCGTCCTGATGGATGATGTGGATGTTGGACAACGGCATTAAAACAGCCTCGTAACAAATGCCAACGGCGGCTCGGGACTGCTGATAACCCTGTAGGCGCTGCCGAAGGC
>NZ_JASCPK010000065.1:0-31679 GCF_029959385.1 Pseudomonas sp. PS01303 | reverse complement strand
ACGAAGCATTCTTTATCGGCGCTTTGGTGGAAGGGGTGGGGCCGATGTCTCCCACAGTCTGTACTGGGCTAACAGTCAGAAGCTGGCTTTTGGTCCCACCCACCCCTTCGAGTCCTACCATACAAGCGGGCTTGCTCGCGAAGGCGTCGGCACACATTGCACTGATGTGGCTGACACACCGCCTTCGCGAGCATGCCCGCTCCCACATTTTGTTCATCAGGGTGTCAGTGAGGTGTGATCCGATTCCCCCGCGCAGCGTCTAGCCCCAGTGTCCCCGCAATCCCATGGGGCGAGACTTCGGAACCCGGCATGCAAGCGCTGTTGAACGAGATCCTTGACGCTGTCCGTCCTCTGATCGGACAGGGCAAGGTGGCTGACTACATCCCCGCCCTCGGCACTGTGCCGGCCAATCAATTGGGCATCGCTGTGTACGGCAATGACGGCGAAATGTACTGCGCCGGCGACGCCGACACGCCGTTCTCGGTGCAGAGTATTTCCAAGGTGTTCAGCCTGGTGCAGGCCATCGAACATTCCGGCGAAGCGATCTGGGAACGTCTGGGTCATGAGCCGTCAGGCCAGCCTTTCAACTCGCTGGTGCAGCTGGAATTCGAACGCGGCCGACCACGCAATCCGTTCATCAATGCTGGTGCGTTGGTGATCTGCGACATCAACCAGTCGCGCTTCGCCGCGCCGACCCTGTCGATGCGCGATTTCGTGCGGCGCCTGTCGGGCAACCCGCAGATCATGATCGACGGCAAAGTCGCCGAGTCCGAATATCAGCACCGCGCGCGCAATGCGGCGATGGCGTATCTAATGCAATCGTTCGGTAACTTTCACAACGACGTTGAAGCAGTGCTGCGCAGTTACTTCAGCCACTGCGCACTGCGGATGAATTGCATCGATCTGGCGCGGGCGTTTTGCTTTTTGGCCAACGACGGTTTTTGCAAACACAGCGGCGAGAAGATTCTCGCGCGGCGGCAGACTCAGCAGGTCAACTCGATCATGGCCACCAGTGGGCTGTATGACGAGGCGGGCAATTTTGCTTATCGCGTGGGTTTGCCGGGCAAGAGCGGCGTCGGTGGCGGGATTGTCGCGGTGGTGCCGGGGCAGTTCACGGTGTGCGTGTGGTCGCCGGAGCTGAATGCTGCGGGTAACTCGCTGGCGGGGATGGCGGCGCTGGAGATGCTCAGCTCCAGAATTGGCTGGTCAGTGTTTTAGTCCAAACACCTCAACCTGTAGGAGCAAAGCTTGCTCGCGAAAGCGTCCTGACATTCAACAAACCCGTTGCCTGACAAGCCGTCTTCGCGAGCAAGCTCTGCTCCTACAAGGGTTTTGTGTTGCCTGTTGGGAGGGTGTTCCTATACATTTTCCGGCCGCTCCCTGCATGGTGAATCCGCTTCATGTCTCTTGCACTCGAACGTCTCGTCGCTGGCACCCCGATCCCTTTCGCTGGCAACCGCGTCACCGTGGTCAGCCCCGAACTGGCCGCGCGGTTTCAGCCCGGAGACCACCTGCTGGTCGAGCAGGTGAGTGGCGAGCTGTTGCTGATTCCCATCGTCGATCAACAAGCGGCCTCGGTGGCGATCGAACGCGCGGCCTCGGCTTTCACCGCGTTGTCGGCGGTCTCTGACGAAGCGATCAGCCAGTTTTTCGACCTGTTCGCACAACGTCTGGAAACCGCAGAGAGCTGGGCGCAGATTGAAGCGGCGAACCTGGCCGACATTGAACGTGCCAAGTCCCGCGGCCGTTCCACCACCCGATTGCTCGCCGATGAACGCATGCGCCGCGACATGATCGCCGGCCTGCGCGCCTGGCGTGATGCCGCCGCGACGCGCGGCAAAGTCATCAGCAGCGTCGAGCACGACGGCTGGAAAGTTGAGCAAGTGGTCTCGCCGCTGGGCATCGTCGCGTTTGTCTTTGAAGGACGGCCGAACGTGTTCGCCGACGCGGCCGGCGTATTGCGCACCGGCAACACCGCCGTGCTGCGCATTGGCAGCGATGCCTTGGGCACCGCGCAGGCCATCGTCACCCACGCCTTGAATCCAGCGCTGGCCGAGGCAGGTTTGCCGGCCGGCGCAGTGTCGTTGGTGGAAAGCGTCAACCACGCCGCCGGTTGGGCGATGTTTGCCGATCGGCGTTTGTCGCTGGCCGTGGCGCGCGGTTCGGGTCGTGCGGTGAGTCAATTGGGCAGCATCGCCCAGCAGGCCGGCACCGCCGTCAGCCTGCACGGTACGGGCGGGGCGTGGCTGATTGCCGATCGTGACGCAGACGCCAAACGCTTCGCCGCGGTAGTGCGTAATTCACTGGATCGCAAAGTATGCAACACGCTGAACGTCTGCCTGATCCAGCGTGAGCGTGCGGCAGAACTGGTGCCGCTGTTTCTTGATGCACTGCAGCAGGCCGGCACTGCACGCGGTCAGGGCTGCAAATTGCACATCGTCGAGGGCAGTGAAAGTTACCTGCCGAGTGAGTGGCAGAACGCGACGGTCGAGGTGTATCGCGCCGAGGGTTATCAGACTGAAGCCTTGGCTGAACCGCTGGCGCAATCGGCATTGGGCCGCGAGTGGGAATGGGAAGAAACCCCGGAAGTCAGCCTGATGATCGTTGACGATCTGAATCAGGCGATTGCGCTGTTCAACCGCTATAGCCCGCAGTTTACGGTGTCGTTGATCAGTGAGGACGATGCGGCTCAAGAGCGTTTTTACAACGCGGTGAATGCGCCGTTTGTGGGTAACGGCATCACCCGTTGGGTCGATGGGCAGTACGCGCTGAACAAGCCGGAACTTGGGCTTTCGAACTGGGAGAGCGGGCGCTTGTTTGCACGCAGCGCGATTCTTTCGGGGGATGGCGTGTTCACGGTGCGCAGCCGCATGACCCAGATCGACCTGAGCGTAAAACGCTAAACAGAGCGGCAAACAACCTGTGGCGAGGGGATTTATCCCCGCTGGACTGCGCAGCAGGCCCAATCTTTTGGGGCCGCTGCGCGACCCATCGGGGATAAATCCCCTCGCCACAAGTGTTCATTCGGCGTTGTTGCGGCGACGGAATAATTATCACAGTGCGGCGGCGGTGGCGTTTGTTGGAATGGTGTTGGGCAGGGGAATGCCCTCACCCTAACCCTCTCCCGGAGGGAGAGGGGACTGACCGAGTTGATTGGGCAAGTTGCGTCGACCTGAAAATGCTGTGCCGAACTCATATGTTGAAAGCACCACAAATCGGCTCCCTCTCCCTCGGGAGAGGGCTGGGGTGAGGGGCTACAATTCCAGTCAAGCCATATCAATAAAGCGAACAAAAAAGGGCCCGCTTCTTTATAAGGAAGCAGGCCCTTTCAATTATTAAAGTAGTGAATCAGCAGAACCGATCAATCACCCGAACTTCGTTCTTGTTCTGCATCGAGTCCCACGCCTGTTTCAGCGTTTGCAGAACATTACCGATGAAGTCCCGATCGGCCGCGGCTTTCTTGCCGACATAGCCGTGGCCGCGGCGGTACATCTTCAGGCGGGCCAGCAGGTTCTGGTTGTTCTGGTCGAACTCTTCTTCACCAGCGTGGGGCGCCAGGCAGTCGATATGCACCTGACCCGATTTGCTGATCCACAGAATGTGGCTGTCGTGGCTGTCTTTTTGCGCAGCGAACATACGAGCCAGTTCTTCGATAGTAGGTTGATTGTTCAGATTCATAATGTTGCCCCTTGACCAGTCTGGTTATCTTTCAAAGTTGATTCGCTAATACAGGTAGCCCATCGGTTAGTTGATCCCTGGCACCGAAACCAGGACGTCAGCGCTCGCCCGTTGAAATACGGGGTCGTGCATCTGTTGCATGTAGTCGTGTTGAATAACTGCTACGCAATAGCGTCACAACGAGGAGAAGCAGCGAAAACCGGGAGGCTCCTTGCCGACCTGTGCAGCGTCGACCACAAGCGTCTTGAGAATTTTCGCCAGCGCTTCTCGTCCTTGTACTGGACGTTCAGGCCAGGTCAGCTTCTTCAATCTGCCTTGTGGGCAGCGTGTATCCGGAAAAAACAACTCGGCGGTCAGACGAGTTTGCTCAAGCGTGTTACCGATGTTCCCGATCGGGGAACGTCTTCATCATGCAAAAGCAAAACGACGCCGTCAACAGTTATGTAGTGATTATTTTTGCTCACTACATATTGTCGGACAAAGCTGTTTTGGAATGAGAAAGGATCCGTTCAAGCAACGGAAAAAGGTGCGTGCAGGACGTAAAAAGTGCAAGGGTAACCGTCTACTTCACCCTGCCGTCGGGTGAATTCACCACCGCTCAATCGAGGGATGAGTCCGGCCCAGAAGCGTTGCGCCGGCGGGTTGGCGTCTATATGGAAAATTTGCCATTGCCCGGGGATCCGGCTCAAGAGGGTGGAGACGACAAACTGGGCGACACCTTGGCCACGCCAGCGTCGGGCGAGGAAGAAATAGCTGATGTTGTGCTCGGCGCTGGGGAGGTGGGTCTGGTTGTCGACGATGATGAAACCGGCGAGTTCGTCGTCGACGTGGATCAGGAAGGGTTGGGTGGCGGGGTGGCGCCAGTAGCTTTCTTCGAGTTGGTTGGGGAAGAAGCCGTGGTGGGCGAATTTTAGCGGGAGCCATTCGCTGAGATCGTGCAGATAGAACTGCATGAGATTGTTGACGGTGTCGAAGTCATCGCGTTGGGCGGGGTGGAGGGTGATGGTGGGCATGGCGTCAACTCTCGGCAATGGCTTCCCATCAGTGTGGACTCTGGCCCCTGTGGCGAGGGGATTTATCCCCGTTGGGTTGCGCAGCAAACCCTCTTTTGACTCTTAAAAAGCTGGGGACTGCTGCGCACTCCAGCGGGGATAAATCCCCTCGCCACAAGGTCGCGGCAAATCAGTTTATTTGGCTGTGCGCTTAGCCGGGCTGCGGGTGGATTTGCGCTTTTTCTTCCACGGTGTCGCCGCTTTGCCGGTCGGCGGTGGGCCGCTGATGGTCAGGCTCAGCGCGGAGCAGCGTGTCACTTGCTTGCTCATCCACGCCGCTTGTTTGGTGACGAATTCTTCCAGACTCATCTCGCCGCTTTGCACCATGTCCAGCGCCTGTTCCCAGATCGCCGTAGTGCCGGGGTCGGCAATCGCGCGGGGCACGGCGTCGATCAGGCTGAACGCGGCGGGTGTGGCGGCCAGCGCCTTGCCGTTCTTCACCAGATAACCACGATCGAGCAATCCTTGAATGATCGACGCGCGAGTAGCCTCGGTGCCAATCCCGGTGGTGTCCTTGAGTTTCTGTTTGAGCAGCGGATCTTCCACCAGTTTGGCGACGTTCTTCATCGCCTTGATCAGATCGCCTTCGGTGTAAGGCTTGGGCGGCTGCGTCCACAGATCCTTGAACTTCACGTCGGCCACCGCGCACTCAACACCTTGGCTCAGCGCTGGCAGGGTTTGCGGTGCTGGCGCCTCGCGTCCCTTGGCCGGTGCGAGCGCCTCAGGCAATGCGCGCTTCCAGCCCGGCTCGATAATCTGCTTGCCCACCGCGCGCAGCGCTTCACCCGCGCAATCGAAGTCGGCCTGAGTGCGATCGTATTCGTGGTTGGGCAGGAACTGCGCCAGATAGCGCGCGCGAATCAACGTGTAGACCGCGCGATGTTTGCCGGTCAGGCGCTCGAAGTTCTTCGCCGCCGCGGTGGGGATGATGCCGTGGTGAGCGCTGACCTTGGCGTCGTTCCACGCCCGCGACTTGCGCTGAGGCTCGAGAAAGCCGTTCAACGCTTCAAGGCTCGGGTCGGCCTGGCGTAACGCCGCAAGAATCCCCGGCGCCTCGCTGTGCTGACTCAGCGGCAGGTAACCGCAATCACTGCGCGGGTAGGTGACGACTTTGTAGGTTTCGTAGAGTGCCTGGGCGATGTCGAGGGTTTCCTGCGCGCCGAGGCCGAGTTTCTTCGAGCAGACTTCCTGCAACGTGCCGAGATCGAAGGGCAGGGGTGCCACTTCGCGCATACGTTCGGTGCGCAGTTTGACCACTCGGGCAGTCGCCGCATTGCCGATGGCCGCCGCCGCTTGCTGAGCCAACGCTTGATTGAGGCAACGATCCTGATCATCACAAGCATCCGACGGCGCCCGCCACTGCGCGGTGAACGGCGTGCCGTTGTGCAGCAGATCCACGTCGATGGCCCAGAACGGCACCGGCACAAAATCGGCGATGCTGCGGTCGCGATCCACCACCAGACGCAGGGTCGGTGTCTGCACGCGGCCCACCGGCAATACGCCTTGATAACCCGACTGACGCCCCAGCAGCGTGAACAGCCGACTCATGTTCATGCCGATCAGCCAATCTGCCCGCGATCGCCCCAGCGCCGAGTGATACAGGCTGAAGGTTTCGGCACCCGGTTTCAGCGCGGCGAGCGCCTTGCGGATCGATGCTTCGTCCAGCGCCGACAGCCACAAGCGCCGAATCGGCCCACGATAGCGGCAGTGCTCGACCAGTTCGCGGGCGATCATTTCGCCCTCACGGTCGGCATCGGTGGCGATGATCAGCTCGCTGGCCTCGCCGAGCAGACGCTTCACCGCTTTGTACTGGCTCGCGGTGCGCGGCTTGACGGTCATCTTCCATTTTTCCGGAATGATCGGCAGATCGGCCAGCACCCAGCGTTTATAGCGCGCGTCGTAGGCATCCGGCGGCGCGGTTTCCAGCAGATGGCCGATGCACCAGGTCACTCTGACATCCGTCCCCAGCCAGCAGCCGTCGCCCCGGCGCTTGGCACCGAGTACGGCCGCAATGTCTTTGGCCTGGGAAGGTTTTTCACAGAGGTACAGCCGCATAACCACCATCGTTGATCGTTGTTCTGGAGGTGCACAGGATGGCTTTTGTTGCGCTGGGGGGCAACTTTTATCTGTATGGATATACAGATAAAAAGTGTTGCGGGGTCTGTTGGCCCTCACCCTAGCCCTCTCCCAAAGGGAGAGGGGACTGATTGGGGGATATTGGGGAAGTACACCGACTTGAATGATCGGTAGGGAATCCATAATCGACACAGCACATCCAGGTCGGCGCATGACGCCAGACACCTCGGTCTGCTCCCTCTACCCCTGGGAGAGGGTTGGGGTGAGGGGCTCTTGCCGTTCGGCTGTCAACTACCCGCAACCACATCACTTGGGCTATACCTGAACCGGTCTCTTCGCAGTCCTCAGGAGAAACCCCCATGAAAACCTCCGGCCCCAGCCCTGTCATCAACCTCGAACAACTCGTCGGTTGCCTGCTGGTGAAATTCCACGGCATCCAGGTCGCCGCGTCCTCACACGTGCTGATCCTCAACGAAGCCAATTACCCGCCGGTCTATTACGTCCCCCGCGAAGACATCGACGAAAAGTATTTCGCCCGCACCGACCACACCAGTTATTGCCCGTACAAGGGCGATGCCAGCTACTTCAGTCTGCAAATCCCCGGACACGAAGGCGCCAACGCCGTGTGGACGTACGAAAACCCGAAAGTCTCGGTCGCGCCGATCCGCGATTACGTGGCGTTCTACCCCGATCAAGTGAAGTTCGAAGTGATCAAGGCCGAGCCCTAGTAGTTCAGGTCGATAAATGGCTGATCCAGTTTCGCATCGGGGCCGAGCCGCAGAATCGTCTTCAGCGTGGTGGTCATCGCGTTCAAGTCATTATCAAAACCACCGTGCGAGGTGTCTGCTTTGGTGCCCGGCCCATAGGTCATTTTCACGTCGTTGTAGAGGTGCAGGGTTTTCGCCGACTCTGCACTCAGGCCGTTGCCGGTCAGGGCAAAACCTGTGGGGATTTTGTTGCCCCAGTAGAAGTTGTTCCATTGCACGGTCATGTCCTGCGCGGCGATGTTCCATTCGCACAAGTCAGGTTTGCTGAAGTCCTGATACGCGCCGTCGAGACTCTTGGCCATGCCCAACAACGGCATGCGCTGCAATTCTTCATAGGAGCGCGACACCAGATAGAGCAGCGACTTGTGATAGACACCGATGACGTTGTCATCCTGCTCGCGGTTGTCCGACATCATGTGCAGGTGGAAGTCCTTGCGCTTGAGGCCGCCGCCCTCGATGACTTTGCGGAAGGTCGAGTTGGCGAAGTCGAGCGTGCAGGCCGGCGCGAGCAGTGTTGAGGTGGCAATCGGCAGGCCTCGGGCCCAGAGCAACTGGATCAGGTGGCCATTAATCAGCGAGCCGGCGGAGTGGCCGATCAGGTGCAATTCGATCTTGTCGGCGCCGACATCCGCCGTGAGTTTTTTCAGGTTATCAGCCGTTTCAATCAGCCCGCGCGGGGTGAATCCGGCCACCGACGCGGCTTCGGCGTTCTGCTTCATCTGGCTCCACTGATCGCCACCGAGTTTTTTAGTGGCCATTTCCACGGTGCGATCCAGACCTTCGGTGGCTTTGTCCTTGATCACTTTGAACACGTCGCCCAAGCCACCTGAATCTGGAAACAGGCCGGGCAGGGCATCTTTGACGATGTCGGTCAGCGTCTCCAGCACCCCGGTGCGCCAAGTGATGAACAGCGGATAGACGCCGTTTTCGAGGAAGTACGGCGCCATCGCGCAAATGCGTTTGATCGAATCCTGCTCCGAGTTGAGCCCGCCGTGGGCGTAGATTGCGATGCGCAGAATTTTCGGTTTTTGCCCGGCGGGGAGTTTGTCGAACCAGGCCTTGGGCGATTCGCGGACGATGCGCGCGACGGCGGCGCGCACGTTTTCCACATCGGTCAAGCGTGGGCCGATGCTGCCGTTGTTTTCCATGACGATGGTCAGCCCGTAAGCCTGATCGTTGGTCAGCGCGGCCGGGCCTTTGCGGGCGGCTGTCGGTGCTTCAGCGGAGAACAGCGAGACGCCTTCACGCTTGGCGCTGGAGGTCGGCAAGGCATCACGGAACACCGATTCTCCCTGCGCTTTATCGAGCCGCGCATTGCGCGAAATCGCGCCGTGTCTGATCGGCACGCCAAGGCCCACGGCCCAGGCATCGGTGCCGTTGGCCAGCCAGTCCTCGTAGGTGAGAATCGCAAAACCCGAGTAACCCCAATCGGTCGACCAGGAGTTCTGCACGATAAATCCATCGTGGGTGTAGCCGATCAACGCGAAGGCGTGACCGCCCTGAGGTTTGGCGTTCCATTTGATCACCGGCAACTGCGCCGTGCTCTGGAAGGCTTTGGTGTTGGCCTTGGGTTTGAGTGCCCAACCGGAATGGACATTGGCCGACACGTACAGCGCGCCGGTTTCGAACAGCGCCGCCATCATCGACGTGATGTCGTCTTTTTCCACGCGGTAATAAACCCCGAGCGGGCGAGTGACGGCGTCTTCCGCCCAGTTCGGCGCGGGGGCTTCAAAGTCCGGCACCGAGCCGTCGGCGGCGACGGTGTAGGGCCACAGACTTTTCTCGCAGACGCCGTGCTTGTGCCAGCCCTTGAGCGCGCCACGGCAACTGGAACCGGCGTAATCCTCGCCAGGCCATTCGTCGTAGAGCTTGGCCAAATGGTAGAGCTGGCGCGGGCTGGTTTTCACCGAATCGCGATCGCGGCGCCACAGCAAATAGTTGATCACGGCGGACAGGCCGAACCCGGTGCAGGCGCCTTCCTTGCCTTGGTACAGCACCATTTCGCGGCCGAGATAATCGGCCAGTTGGCTGCTGACTTCAGTGTCTGCCGGGAACGAGGCGGGCAGTGATTGCACGCGCGCGGTGAAGATCCGGTCGCGCAGGTCGAGGCGATCAGGACGGGCGTCGAGGGTGATGGTGGTTTGCGCGAGGGCGAAGCGGGAGGCGGGCATGATGGAGTGCTCGATTCGACCCCACGTCACCAACGCAGTCCTGCGCCGCAGGGATTAAAAAGGGTGAGGGTTATCGTAGACGAGATTTGGCGGGTGGGCGCGAAACGCGATGGCCGAGCTGAGCCCTCTGTGGCGAGGGGATTCATCCCCGATGGGTTGCGAAGCAGCCCCAATGCCTTCAACTCGGTGTGTCAGGTACACCTTGGTTGCAGGTTTTGGGGGCGCTTCGCACCCCAGCGGGGATAAATCCCCTCGCCACAGGGTTTCTTTCAACTGGGAAATAATGGGTGGAGTTAGTTTTTATCGAGGTCGATGTTTTTGGTCTCACGCAAAAAGATCATCCCCACCACCAGGCTCACGCCGGTAATCAACACCGGGTACCACAGCCCATAAAAAATATCCCCGGTGTACACCACCAACGCAAACGACACCGTCGGCAGGAACCCGCCAAACCAGCCGTTGCCAATGTGATAAGGCAGCGACATCGAGGTGTAGCGGATGCGCGTCGGGAACAGTTCAACCATCAGCGCCGCCAGCGGCCCGTAGCACATGGCCGAAATAATGATCAGTGCCACGATCAGCGCGACAATCATCGGCTTGTTGATCTGTTGCGCATCGGCCTGTTGCGGGTAGCCGGCGAGGGTGATCGCGCCGCGCAATGCCGCTTCATCGTAGCCGTCGAGCTTCACGTCACCGACGCTGATTTGTATCGCCGTACCAGCCGGCGCAGCGACGCTGGAGTAGGGCAGGCCTTGCTTGACCAGGAAGGTTTTCGCCTTGTCGCACGGACTGTCGAATTTCGCCTTGCCGACCGGATCGAACTGGAAAGTGCAGGTCGCCGGATCCGCCATCACCGTGATCGGCGCCTGACGGCTGGCCTGATCGATGGCCGGGTTGGCGTAGTGCGCCAGCGATTTGAAGATCGGGAAGTACAGCGCCGTCGCCAGCAGCAGGCCGAGCATCAGCACCGGTTTGCGTCCGACCTTGTCCGACAGCCAGCCGAAAATGATGAAGAACGGCGCACCGATCACCACGCTGATAATCAGCAAGGTGTTGGCCACCGCCGGATCCATTTTCAGGAACTGGGTGAGGAAGAACAGCACGTAAAACTGTGCCGCGTAGAAGGTCACCGCTTGCCCGGCGTTGATGCTGAACAGCGCGATCAACACGACTTTGAGGTTTTCCCATTTGCCGAAGGATTCGCGGATCGGCGCCTTGGAGGTTTTGCCTTCTTCTTTCATTTTCAGATAGGCCGGCGACTCGTGCAGGCTCAGGCGAATCCAGGTGGAAATGCCCAGCAGCACGATCGACAGCAGGAACGGAATGCGCCAGCCCCACACTTCGAACTGATCGCCGGTGAAGTAGCGGCAACCGAGCACGACGAGCAACGACAGCAACAGGCCGAGGGTCGCGGTGGATTGAATCCAGCTGGTGTGGAAACCGCGTTTGCCGATCGGCGCGTGTTCCGCCACGTAGGTCGCCGCGCCGCCGTATTCACCGCCGAGCGCCAGGCCCTGAAGCATGCGCAGCACCACCAGAATGATCGGTGCGGCGATGCCGATGCTGGCGTAGGTCGGCAGCAGGCCGACGCAGAACGTCGCCACGCCCATCAAAATGATCGTCGCGAGGAAGGTGTATTTACGCCCGATCATGTCCCCCAACCGCCCGAACACCAGCGCCCCGAACGGCCGCACGATAAAGCCTGCGGCGAACGCCATCAGCGCAAAGATGAACGCCGTGGTGTCGTTGACCCCGGCGAAAAACTGCTTGCTGATCACCGCCGCGAGGGCGCCGTAAAGGAAGAAGTCATACCACTCGAACACCGTCCCCAGTGATGAAGCGAAGATGACTTTTTGTGTGTCGTTGCTGGTTGTGGCGCTGCTCGCAGCGGCCAGCGGCTGAGCGTGTTCTGACATATCGGTATCCCTCACAGTGATTGTTTTTGTTGTTCCACTGATGCTCGATGTCCATGAATCAAACGCATATTCCCTGTAGGAGCTGCCGCAGGCTGCGATCTTTTGATCTTGGTTTTGATTTCAAAAATTCAAAGTCAAAAGATCGCAGCCTTCGGCAGCTCCTACAGGGTTTGGGCCAGTTCCGGTTTTGCGGTGCTGCTCCTGGTGTTGGGGTTGAGAATGAGTTGTGCCGCTTTCTCGGCAATCATCAGCGTAGGCGAACAGGTGTTGCCCGAGGTGATGCGCGGCATGATCGAGGCATCGGCGATGCGCAAACCGGGCACGCCGTGAACGCGCAGTTGCGCATCGACCACCGCGTCACCGTCATTGCCCATGCGGCACGTGCCGACCGGGTGGAAAATCGTCGTGCCAATCGTCGCCGCTGCCTGATGCAATTCCTCTTCACTTTGCAAACTCGCGCCGGGCAAATATTCCACCGGTTTGAACGCTTGCAAGGCAGGGGCGCTGACGATGCGCCGGGTCAGACGAATCGCATCCGCCGCCACACGCAAATCCTCTGGATGACTAAGGTAGTTGGGTTGAATCAGCGGCGCTTCCTGCGGATCCGCCGAACGAATGTCGATGCGCCCACGACTCTGCGGACGCAGATCGCAGACAGAAGCGGTAAACGCGGGGAAGCTGTGCAACGGCTCGCCAAAGCGCTCCAGCGACAACGGTTGCACGTGATATTCCAGATTCGCTGAGGTCTGCTCCGGCCCCGAACGCGCAAACGCGCCCAACTGACTCGGCGCCATCGACAGCGGCCCACTGCGGTCATACAAATAACGCAGACCCATGCCCATCTTGCCCCACACACTGCCGGCGATTTGATTCAGGGTGCGCGCGTTTTCCAGTTTGTAGATCAGGCGCAATTGCAGGTGATCCTGCAGGTTGCCGCCGACGCCCGGCAACTCATGAATCACGCCGATACCAAGGCGTTCCAGCAGCGGTCGCGGGCCAATCCCGGAGCGCTGCAAAATGCTCGGCGAACCGACCGATCCCGCGCACAAGACGATCTCTTTGCCCGCCTTGAACTGTTTGACCTGACCTTCATGCCGCGCACTGACTTTTGAGGCGCGACCGTTCTCCAGCAGGACACGATCCACCTCAACCCCGGTCAGCACCGTCAGGTTCGCCCGGTCGCGTACCGGTTTCAGAAACGCCTTCGCCGCGTTCCAGCGCACGCCGGATTTCTGATTGACCTGAAAGTAGCCGCAACCCTCGTTGTCGCCCTGATTGAAGTCATCGATGCTGGCGATGCCGCTCTGTTCGGCGGCACTGCGAAACGCATCGAGAATCGGCCACGACAAGCGCTGTTGTTCGACCCGCCATTCGCCCTTGGCACCGTGAAAATCAGCGGCGCCGGCAAAGTGGTTTTCGCTCTGTTTGAACAGCGGCAGCACGTCGTTCCAGGCCCAGCCCGGATTGCCCTCGGCCGCCCAGCCGTCGTAGTCATTGGCCTGGCCGCGCATGTAGATCATGCCGTTGATCGACGAGCAGCCGCCCAGCACTTTGCCGCGCGGATAGCTCAGCGCGCGGCCATTGAGGCCGGCTTGTTGTTCGGTTTTGAAGCACCAGTCGGTGCGCGGATTACCGATGCAGAACAGGTAACCCACAGGAATGTGAATCCACGCATAGTTGTCGCGTCCGCCGGCTTCGAGCAGCAACACGCGCTGCTGCGGATCGGCCGACAGCCGATTGGCCAGCAAGCACCCGGCGGGGCCGGCGCCGACCACGATGTAGTCGAATTCATCGAGGGAAGTCTGCATTCCCTGACCTCACTTATTGTTTTTGTTGTCGGACACTCTAGTTGTTAGCTTTCGTCAAAAGAATGTTAGTTTTTGCGCAGCCGCTGTGCGTTTTTAAACAGCCTCACTAGACAATAGCCGACAAGGACACAGCATGTTCGACTGGAACGACCTGCGGTTTTTTCTCGAACTGCAACGTAGCGGCCGCCTGCTCACCGCCGCCCGGCGCCTCAACACCACCCACGCCACCGTCGCCCGCCACATCGAAGCCATCGAAAAAAGCCTCGGCACTGCGTTGTTTGTCCAGCATGCTCAGGGCTATGAGATGACCCCGGCGGGGGAGGCGCTGCTCAAGCATGCGGAGGCGATGGAGAACGTGGCGTTGCTGGCGCAGGAAGAGATCACTCAATCGACGGCGCCGCTGGGCAAGATTCGCGTGGGCGTGACTGAGGGGCTCGGCATCAAATTCCTCGCCAGCCGCATGATCGGCTTGTTCGAGCGCTATCCGGGACTGGAAGTGGAACTGGTCGCCGTGCCGCGGTTTGTCAGCATTCTCAACCGCGAGGCGGAGATCAGTATTCATCTGGAACGGCCGGCGGCGGACATGCTGGTCACGCGCAAACTCACCGATTATCGATTGGCGCTTTATGCCAGCCAAAGCTACCTCGACAAAGCGCCGCCATTGAGCAGCCGTGAGGATTTGGGCCGGCATGCGTGGATCGGTTATGTCGACGATTTGCTGTTCAGCCAGGAACTGATGTTCCTCAACAGCTTCTGCCGCAGCCCTCGGGTGGTGTTTCACAGCACCAGCGTCATCGCCCAGCAGGAAGCGGCGCGGTCGGGGTTGGGGATTGCGGTGTTGCCTTGCTACATGGCGGCGTCGGATCCTGATCTTGTGCCGTTACTACCGGATGAAAGCATAGAGCGCAGCTACTGGATCAGCACACGGCGGGAGCTGCACAAGTCGGTGCGGCTGCGGGTGGTTTGGGATTATGTGGTGGGGTTGTGTGAAGCCGAACAGCACCTGCTGCGCGGCTAGCCTGACACACCAAATTCCCCCCTGTGGGAGCAGGCTTGCTCGCGAAAGCGGTGGGTCAGTAAACATATGCTTATCAGACACACCGCATTCGCGAGCAAGCCCGCTCCCACAGGGATTTTCGGCGCGCTTAATATTCTGGCTTGATTAATATATGGAAATCCGTATATTCGTTTTTCCATATGTATCGAGCCCACCCGATGATCAGCCCCACCGAAGTCTTCAAATGCCTGGCCGATGAAACCCGTGTCCGCGCCATTCTGCTGATCGCCAGTCAAGGTGAGCTCTGCGTCTGCGAGCTGATGTGTGCGCTCGATGACAGCCAGCCCAAAATCAGCCGCCACCTCGCGCAACTGCGCAGCAACGGTCTGTTGCTCGATCGCCGTCAGGGCCAATGGGTCTATTACCGCCTCAATCCGGATCTGCCGGCGTGGATTGGCGACATCCTGCAAGTGACGGCCAAGGCCAACACCGAGTGGCTCAAGGACAACGCCACACGCCTGCACAACATGGATGGCCGTCCCGTGCGCGACGCCGCGTGCTGCTGAATCTTCTACCGGAGCAACCCATGCGAATCCTGTTTATGTGCACGGCCAACAGCTGCCGCAGCATCCTCTCAGAAGCCCTGTTCAATCACCTGGCACCCGTCGGATTCGCAGCCGTCAGCGCTGGCAGTTTCCCGAAAGGGCAGGTGCTGCCGCGCAGTCTGACCACGCTGCAACAGGCCGGCATTGCCATCGACGGCCTGCACAGCAAAGGCAACGACGCCTTCGAAGATAACCCGCCCGACATCGTCATCACCGTCTGCGACAAAGCCGCTGGCGAGACTTGTCCGGTGTACTTCGGCCCGGCCCTCAAAGCCCATTGGGGACTGGAAGATCCGTCCGAAGTGAACGGCGACGAAGCCGCGATCAACGCCGCTTTCCACGCCACCCTCGCGCGCATCGAACTGCGCTGCCAAGCCTTCCTCGAATTGCCCTTCGCCCGACTCAGCCGCGAGCAACTGCAACGCGAGCTCGACCGCATCGGCGCGCTCTAAGGAGAACCCATGTCCGACCATTTGCCCAACCTCGACCCAAGCCTGTTCGACGACGTCAAACCCTCGAACCCAGGCGAACACAAGCCGCGCATCCTGCTGCTCTACGGCTCGACCCGCGAGCGCTCCTTCAGCCGCTTGCTGGTCGAAGAGGCCGCACGCCTGCTCGAACACTTCGGCGCCGAAACACGCATCTTCAATCCCTCCGGTTTGCCGTTGCCCGATGACGTCCCCGTCGATCATCCGAAAGTACAAGAGCTGCGTGATCTGGTGCTGTGGTCGGAAGGCCAGGTCTGGTGCTCGCCGGAACGTCACGGCTCCATGTCTGCCGTGTTCAAGGCGCAGATCGACTGGATCCCGCTGGAACTCGGCGCCGTGCGCCCGACCCAAGGCAAAACCCTCGCGGTGATGCAAGTCTGCGGCGGTTCGCAGTCGTTCAACGTGGTTAACCAATTGCGCGTGTTGGGCCGCTGGATGCGCATGTTCACCATCCCCAACCAATCCTCGGTGCCGAAGGCCTACATGGAATTCGACGACGCCGGGCGGATGAAACCTTCACCGTTCTACGACCGCGTCGTCGATGTGATGGAAGAACTGGTGAAATTCACGCTGTTGCTGCGTGGCCAACAAACGCATCTGGTCGACCGCTATTCCGAACGCAAGGAAAGCGCCGAGCAACTCATGAATCGCGTGAATCAGCGTTCTATCTAAACTCGCCCGGCCAGCTGGACGTAGCCGGCCCATGCAACTAAGTTCTCGCGCCACAGGTCACTCACTCAGCGGAGGTTGATTCAATTCCCACGACCTCGAACATTGAAGACGCTGCCCGTGGCCACACACCTCGATCGTCGCAACAACCTGTCGCTCGACAGCCTCAACTTTTTCCTCGCGGACGTGCGCGACGGGCTCGGCCCTTATTTGGCGATTTACCTGCTGGCGGTGCATCACTGGGATCCGGCGAGCATCGGACTGGTCATGACCATCGCCGGCATCGCCGCGCTCGTCACGCAAACGCCGGCGGGTGCGCTGGTCGATAACACCCGGCGCAAACGGGCGATCATTGCGATTGCGGCGCTGCTGGTAACCGGTAGTTGCCTGCTGCTGCCGTTCGTGACGTCCTTCAGCCTGGTCGCGTTGACCCAAGCCCTCAGCGCCGTCGCCGCTTCGATTTTTGCGCCGGCCATTTCCGCGATCACCCTCGGCATTACCGGCCTGCGCGCCTTCACCAGACGCACCGGGCGCAACGAAACCTTCAACCACGCCGGCAACGCCTGCGCGGCATTGTTGGCCGGGGTGTTTGCCTACCTGTTCGGCCCGGTCGCGGTGTTCTATCTGATGGCGGCGATGGCGATTTCCAGCGTTATCGCCGTCTCTTTCGTTTCGCCCAAAGCTATCGACCACGACGTCGCACGGGGCCTCGATCCCGGCGGGGTAGGGCACGGCACACAACCGTCGGGACTGACGGTCTTGCTCAAGAACAGACCGCTGCTGTTGTTCGCCATTTGCTGCGCGTTGTTCCACTTGGCGAACGCGGCGATGCTGCCGCTAGTGAGCCAGAAACTCGCGCAGGCTAATCTGCAGATGGCCACGCCATTGACCTCGGCCTGCATCGTCGCGGCGCAATTGGTCATGGTGCCGGTCGCGTTGCTGGTCGGGGCCAAGGCCGATGTCTGGGGACGCAAACCGCTGCTGCTCGCTGGCTTCATGATTTTGCCGTTGCGCGGCGTGCTTTACATCTTGTCCGACGACCCTTATTGGCTGGTTGCGGTGCAATTGCTCGACGGCATCGGCGCGGGGATTTTCGGCGCGCTGTTTCCGGTGGTGGTGAAGGATCTGACGTTGGGTACCGGGCACTTCAATGTCAGTCTGGGCGCGCTGTCGACCGTGTTTGGATTGGGCGCGGCGTTGAGTAATAGTTTGGCGGGGTTTGTGGTTCAGGCGGCGGGGTACAGTGCGGCGTTTTTGACGTTGGCGGGGGTGGCGGCCGTGGCGTTGGTGTTGTTGTGGGTGGCGTTTCCGGAGACGTTGCAGCGTTCAATGGTTGAAATGAATGATCGGCAAAATGAGAGGCCTCGAGCTACTGTGCCTTGAAGATCAAAAGATCGCAGCCTTCGGCAGCTCCTACATTGATCGTGTGCAGGAGCTGTTGAAGGCTGCGATCTTTTGATTCTGGCGGCCTGAAAGCGCCAGAATCAGGTAGATTCTTCGGCAGCTTTATTGATGAATATTCACAAGGAGGCACCACCATGAGCGAAGACAACAAAATAAAAGGCCCGGCGTCCTACTTCCCCTCCATCGAAAAGAACTACGGTCAGCCCATCGACCACTGGCTCAACCTGCTCGCCGGCCACACCGACAAAAAGCATATGGAACTGGTCGCCTGGCTCAAGACCGAACACGGCATGGGCCACGGCCACGCCAACGCACTGGTTGCGCATCATCTGGCCAACAGCAAAAAGTGAGGGCAGTCCTCATTCACACGACACACAGCCAAGGCGCCACCGATGCCGCTCAGCTTCCATAAAATGCACGCCAATGGCGACGACTTCATCCTCGTCGACGCCCGTCACAGCGCCAACCCGATCACGAGCGCAATTGCCCAACGACTGGGCGACCGCCACCGAGGCATCGGCTTCAACCAACTCGCCGTGCTGCTCGACTGTGCGGACGCCGATGCCCGACTGGAATTCTGGAACGCCGATGGTTCGGTGCTCGACGTTTGCGGCAGCGCAACCCGTGGCGCCGCCGACCGATTGATGCGCGAGGCCAGCCGCAAATCGATCACCCTGCGCACAACGCGCGGCCTGCTCAATTGCGAACGCACATCCAGCGGATTGATCTCGGTCGACATGGGTGAGCCGTTTTTTCACTGGATGGACATTCCGCTGGCCGAGGAACACGACACGCTTGCATTACCACTGCCCGGCAATCCAGTCGCGTGCAGCATGGGCAATCCGCATTGCACGTATTTTGTTGATGACCTCAGTAAGGTCGACATCGCCGCGCTTGGCCCGGCGATTGAAAGCAATCCGATGTTTCCTCGCAAAACCAATGTGCACTTTGTGCAGGTTATTGATCGCCAGCACATTCGCTTACGCATCTGGGAACGTAACGGCGGCATTCCGCTCGGCTCCGGTTCATGCGCCTGCGGTGCCGCCGTCAATGGCATCCGCAAAGGCCTGCTCGATCGCAACGTCGAAGTCGAATGCGACGGCGGCAGCGTTCACGTTCAATGGAGCGGCAAAGGCAACGTCACCCTCAGCGGCCCGGTAGAACCGATCTACTCCGGCACAATTCCGGATAGCCAACTAAAACCCAACGCAACCCCACTGTAGGAGCTGCCGAAGGCTGCGATCTTTTGACCTTAACGCCACTACATTCTCCCAACCCTAAAAAGTCACCAACCCTCAAACAAACACCCCGGTCAGTTCCTTCTCCCTCCGGGAGAGGGCCAGGGTGATGGCCATCCAAAACACCGTGCACACCACCGTTCTAAACAACAAAAACCAAACCTGTTTAACCGAAGCCTCCAGTAACCACCCAAGCCCTACAACGCCTTGCGCCTTTGCCTACGACTAAGCCAGAATCGCCCGGCTTGTGCGTCTAGGGCGTGGGCTCTATCGTCTGTCGGTCACTGAAAAACAGTGATCGGGTTTGGTAGCCCGCCATAACTAGTCGCATCGCGCACCGTTCGCAGACCGCTTCAGGTTTGTCGTCAATGGTGGCCATGCGCAGGACACCTTCGGGTGTGCCGGTTTCCTAGTTACCGGTCTACCAACCCGCGTGTGGCCGCCACCCTTCGTTTGGTAGCGAAGGTGAAGGCTCCTCTTTAATAACTAGGAGTTTCACCATGTTCAAAGTAACCCCCAACCCTCCCGCAACCGACACCACATCCCCCTACGAATCCCTCGATTCGAAAAAACTCCACGAAGCCGCCGAACGCGCCCTCGACCACTACCTCGGCCCCGCCGACATCATGGCCAGCACCAACGAACCCGAATCCATGTTCCTCGCCAACCCGGCGTACGACACCGAATCCCTGCTGGCCAACGCCAGCGAATCCCTCGGCTCCGCGACCACCATGCTCAACGACTTCGCAGCCGTGCTGAACACCTCGCATCGCAAGACATTGCTCGGCATCGCGCAGGTCGTGATGCTCGGCGAACTGGCCGTCAACCAGGCGCTGGACAACGTCGAAATCGCTAAATAGCCAGCCACCCGGTCGAGGAGGAAACCCTCCTCGACACACGGTGTCTCACGGTGGCTGGCACAGGGCCACGCCTTGCGCCCCCCGGCCTCGACTGTCACCCTTCGGGCCGTTCTTCAAGGATCAGAACAAGGAATCATGGATGAGTGGATACGTTCCCAACCCGCCTAAAAACTACCGCTACGAAGAAGCCAAACCCGTCGATATTCATGCCCAACGTTGGGCTGAGTATGAGAAATATGGGAAAGCGCCTGCGCCTGAACCTGAGAAAATCGGGATCGCGTTGAGGATTGGGGTTTTCTTTGATGGGACGGGTAATAACGCCGATAACGCTGCCGCGGGCTTGCGTTGCGGCGCGCATCACCCCATTGCACCCAAGGACATTGATGCCAGCTGCAAGCCGTATATGGGCGATCCGGACAGCAGTTACGGCAATGATGTCAGCAATGTCAAAAAGCTGAGCGACCTATACCATGCACCCGAGGCCGTAGAGGGAGAAGGGCGCCAGAAACAAGCTTTTCGAATGATTTATGTCGAAGGCATTGGCACCCGCACTGGTGAGCCTGACAGTACTTTAGGTGCGGGTACGGGACGAGGCGAAACAGGTGTCGCCTCAAGAGTTCAATATTCTTTTGGATTGATTGAGCAGCGTATCAGGCAAACGTTGGACGACAACTCCAATAGCGAAATTACCTCTCTGACGTTCGATGTTTTTGGTTTCAGCCGTGGCGCAGCAGCTGCTCGACATTTTGCCAATGAGGTTGTCCGTGGTAAGCAAGGCCCCTTAGGTGGCATCTTTCGGGGTAACACTGATGCGTTCTGTCGAACATTCAATGATCAATACAAAAGCGGTATTAATGTAGGCTTCATTGGCCTTTTCGATACCGTTCCTTCAATTGCAGGCTGGTCGAATTTCGGCAATATACAAAGTCCCATCGCGACAGGTATCAAGCTCTATCTGGATAAGCGTTTTTTCACTGATGTCATTCAGTTGGTCGCGCGAGACGAACGCAGAGCTAATTTTGCGCTCAGTAAAGTTCAGCCCGATCATCAAGAGATAGTCCTGCCAGGTGTGCATTCGGATATCGGGGGTGGATACCTGGATGAGACTGAGGAGTGCGTGCTCATCAGTCCCATGCAAACTCTTCTGGTTTCCATCCACACCGATGTCTCTCAAACTTCAATTTACCAAGACGCCGTAGCGGTGAAAAAAGAGTGGTTGTCCAAAGGCTGGCCTGCCGAAATGCTAGAGATTGTCACACCGGTTGCGGTGCGCGTCCCGAACGACCCGCAGGATCGGCTAAGCCCAGCCATTAAACGCGTCTTTGCCGCAGTTCAGCTCAAGCGTTTGGTTAGCGGAATGCTCTCGAGAGTGAGCATGCGCGTTATGCATCAAGTAGCAAAAGACAAAGGTGTTCGCTTTAAGGACTTTCCTGACACCCCGGAGCTGGCAATTCCACCAGAGCTTGAGGAGTTGAGTAACCGCTTCGTTTCTGGGGACTACAGCACTACCGAGCAGGAAGAGCAAATGCTGAGACTTAAGTACATCCACACATCTGCCAACTGGAATCATCCTTTAGGCAGAAGAGATGGAAGTGGCATCAGCGCTGTGTACATTAACGCGCCCACTCCGAATGGAATACGCGTACAACATCCCCACGTACCTGATTGGACGCTCTTGTGATGAAAGTTCTTTTGGCTCTGCTTTGTCTGACGTCTGTAGCGGGTTGTCATGCTGATCCTCTATCAGCAAAGAACGATCCGAAATCTCCATGGTGGGAGCTCGCCTTTACAGAACCTCGTTACATGAAAGTCTGGGTTGAGGACAGTGCCGTAGAAGACGTCAAAGGCCAGTTGTTCTCGCGCACTGGCGGAGGAACTGCGTCGGGAGGAGAGCCGGAAGACGGTACTGAATCTGCACGTGGCTGGCATGGCTTGGGTAGCTCCGCAAAAGCAGTGGTAGGTGCGGATCTGCCGAAACGAATCTTTGTCCGTTGGCAATCCATCGTAGAGCCGCAAACTTACAAAGTCTGGGTGGACATACCCGAAGAGGCGAGGAAGTTGATGTATACATCAGTGAATCAGCGCTGTGCAGAAACCCCGAATCAGACGGCTAGTTTTATCGCGTCGATTTATTTGGGCTTGGCTCCTGGTGGGGTCGTACAAGTATGGGTTCGTGACTCGTGTCACCATCCGGTCAAAGTGGCTAGAGCTCAAGCTGAAATCGAACCTTTGGGGCCGAGTCAGGGTAAAAATCAAGGGCGGTATGCCTACCCTGTCAGTGAAAAGGCCAAGCGGTATATCGACAAGTACGGCGTCCCGTACGGGAGCTGGTGAGTAGCTGATGTCCCGATTGATTGTTTTGTGCGCTCTGTTCATTGCTGGTTGCCAGTCAAATGATGCGCAGTTCGCCAACAACGACCCTAAATCCCCATGGTGGGAACTCGGCTTTGTCGAACCTGATTACATGAAAGTCTGGGTTGAAGACACGGCGGTGGAGGACATCAAGGGAAAAACGTTTCTGCGCACAGGCAGTGGATCTGCATCGGGTGGGCAACCGGAGGATGGAACCGACTCCGCCCGAGGTTGGGATGGTGTGGGCGCCTCTGCGAGACCAGTGGTTGGCGCCGATCTCCCGAAGCGAATCTACGTTCGCTGGCAATCTATCGTAGAACCTCAAACCTACCGCGCCTGGATTGATATACCGGAAAAAGCCAGGCAACTGATGCTTACTTCAATTAACCAGCGTTGCGAGAAAACGCCAGATCAAACAGCCACCTATATATCTTCGGTCTATCTTGGCTTGGCTCCCGGGGGCGTTGTGCAAGTGTGGGTCAGAGATTCCTGCCACCATCCAATCGAAGTGGCCAAGGCAAAAGCCGAGGTCGAACCGCTGGGGCCGAGTCAGGGGAAAACCGAAGGGCGTTACGCATACCCCATCAGTGAAAAATCTAAACGCTATATCGAAAAATTCGGGATTCCCTACGGTAGTTGGTAGTCGTTACAAGTGATTGGAAGCTTCGAAATGAAAGGATTCGTCACACTGCTGGGCGCATTACTTCTGGTGGGATGCCAGTTGGCGGGCCCCGAGACTGGCGAAAACGACCCTAAGTATCCTTGGTGGGAGTTGGTGTTCGTGGAGCCGAACTACATGAAAGTCTGGGTCGAGGACAGCTCCGTCCAAGATATTAATGACAGGGTCTTTTTCAGGGCTGGTAAGAGCACTGCCGCCAGTGGACAACCAAGCCTGGAAGCCGAGTCGGCCCGAGGTTGGGGGGTTGTAACTGGTTCTGGAATGCCGGTGATTGGCGCCGACTTGCCAAAACTCATCTTTGCGCGTTGGCAGTCCATAACAGAGCAAAAAACCTACAGGGGTTTCATTGCCATTCCAGAGGAGGCGAGACAACTGATGGTGAAGTCGACGCACCAGCGCTGTCCGGAAACACCTGAGAAAACCGCTCGATTCATGGCGTCGCTTTACGTAGGGCTCGCCCCAGGCGGTGTGCTTCAAGCGTGGGTCAAGGACTCATGTCGAGAACCGGTCGTGGTCGCTAGGGGGCAGGGCGAGATTGAACCGCTAGGCCCGGAGCAGGGAAAGCATGGTGGCCGGTATGCGTATCCCGTCAGTGAAAAGGCGAAGGCATATATCGACAAGTACGGTATTCCGTATGGGAGTTGGTAGTTTGCGCGTTCCTGAATAGAACGCTTCACGAGCTCCCCCCTCATTCGGTTTTCGGAGTAACGGACTATCATCGGTTCACGCTCTGTGAATTCTGAGAAAGCAATTTTGAGAATAGAAAGCACTACACGCTTTGACGACGTCGACCACGAAGTGGGTTATGACTACCGTGGTTTCAACTACGTGATTCGGAATGAAATGGAAGAGTTTGTCGTCAGGATTTACGACGACGAGTCGGATAAGGCAATAGTGGTGCGACCGACTACGATGTCGACAAACAGCCGCCTCAGTATGCTGGTTGAATTCTTACAATCGGTGTTCGCCGTGTCTGCGATCTCCCTCTACAAGGGGGAGCGAGGGATTTATGTCGAGATAGATCTCGATAGCTTAAGATTCAAAAAATAAATCTGTTCCCATGTTCATCATGGGAGAAAAATCATCTGCTAAAAACCGTATCTCTTCACCGATGTCCATATACGCAAAGACTGTTGATGGCAATGCGATCGTTTGGCTATAGGGGTCGCAGGCTTGAGGTTGCAAGCCATTGGTACATACGGGAGCTGGTTCGGGCGCTCATTTCAATCATGAGTTTCCTTAAACAAGGATTTCAAACTCACTACTCCCCAAAACCTCCCCATTAACCATCACCCACACCCCATGCACCCCACCAAAATGCTTCCGCGTCGTAAAATCCTTTATCACCTGCCTTCTACCCACAACCACCTCCCCAAACCCCACCAAATCCACCACCTTCAACTTAAAAACCTTCCGCGAAACCCCGCCATTCGCCTTCACATAGTCAATCGCATAATCAATCACCAACCGCTGTTCATGTGCCACCGTCGACTTCACCGTAAATGACAAACCAATCGCATCCCCCAACCTCACAACCCCCGGCTCAACCCGCACATCCACCAACTCAACCTCAGCCTTCTTCCCCGCACCAATTACCGCCAACGCGCGCATATCCCCCTGCTTAATCAAACTCCTTAACGCATGTTTCGCAATCCACGCCGTATGCTTTTCCTCCAGCGACCACCCCTCAATCACGTCCAGCACCCAACCCGGATGTTCCTTCGTTACATCATTCAAATGATTTGCCACGGACTTGCGCACGTACAAACTCTCGTCCGCCTTCAACCGATCCAATATCCCCGCCGCTAAATTCGGATTCGCCTGCACCGCTTCCAGTCGAAACGACCAGGGCAGGCGAGGGCGGCTGCCTTCGCTGGCCAGGCGGCGTATATGGTGATTTTCATCCAGCGCCCATTCATGCATCAGTTCCAGCGAGCGTTCCAGGTCACTGCGCAGAAAGTGGCGGATGGCGAATTCAGAAGAACCAAACGTGGTGAAGTACTTCAGCGCCTCCATCGAGGTATCGAACGCATGTCCGCCATAGCTGGCGACATAGTGCGGCAGGCACATGCTGACGAATCCGCTGTTCAGCCTCGGAGCAAGTTCAAACAGCACGTCGAGGGAATCTTCATACCCGAGCGGCAAAACAGCGTGCAGGCTTTCGCTGACGCGGGCCATGCGTTGCATCACCGATAATTCGGCGAGTCCTTGATTGGCATGTTTGAGAAAAGCTTTGGCCTTGAACGCGGGGTACACCGCGCTCATTTCGTCGGCGATGTGTTGCAGGCGTTCGGCGTTGAAGATTTCTTTGAGCGCGGGTGCGGCGGTGTCGGTTGTGCTCATGGTCAGGTCATCGGGGTGTTGATGAAGGCTTCGAGGCTTTCCGCGTAGGCGGTGTATTGGGCGATGCGCGGGTAGCGGTGGTTGTCGATCTGGTCGGGCACGACGAGGCCGGTGAAGCTCCACGCGACCGCGAGGCTGATGCCGTCCTGGGCGAGCGTGCCGTCAGTGGGCAGGTGGTAGGTTTCAAGTTGTTTTTCGAGGGCGGTGAAGGCGGCGGCGAGTTGGCTTTCGACGCGTTCGACCCACGGTTGGTATTGGATGTCGGCCGGGCGCAGATTGCGTTCGTAGTAGAGCTGCACGGCTTTTTCGCAAGCGGCGAGGCTGAGGCCGATCAGGCGCAGGGCTTGGGCGCGTTGGCTCAGGTCTTTCGGCAGCAGGCTCTTGCCGGTGGCGGTTTCGAGGTAGTCGAGGATGAGCGTGGAGTCCATCAGTACGACGCCGTCGTCGAGGATCAGCGTCGGCGCTTTGACCACCGGGTTGATCTGCTGGAATTGTTCGAAGTGGCGGAACACCGAGACCGACTCGTGTTCGAGGTCGATGCCCAGGCGCTTGGCGGAGATCGCCACGCGCCGCACGTAAGGGGAGTCGAGCATGCCGATCAGTTTCATGACGCGTTCCTTCAAGTCGAACCGGTGGGAAGGCATAACCTAGCCGAGCTTGAAGCAATTGTCAGTTGTCGAAGCCGACCTGTTGGTGAATTTCGTCGACCCTGATCCGCTCGCTTTGCGGGCGCCTGTCGCTGGCGATGCGTTTGGTGCAGATCTGTACTGGATATGGGCAATCCTTCAGATCTGTTCTTTTATATGGACGGCAGCGCCCCTGAATCCGGGGGGATGCGAAGGCTACAGGGCATTTCTGAATGAAAACTCTGGCGGTCGAGAGTCATCGGTCGCAGGTCTTCGTTAGCCGTTTGTCTTCTATATACAGCCGCTCGATTGAATTTCTTGCTATAAACGCACTCCGAGTACCGCCATGAAGCCTGTGTCAGAGCAGTTTCCGGGCTTTGTCGGACGAATTCGCTGGATTTTCTGTTGCTGAGGTCGCAAGTCGGCCTTAGACTGCCGCCCCTCGTAAATTGAGTGCCGGGTGGCATTTGCAATAAACGATGCCTTTTCGACAGCCGCACGCGGTTTGCCGAAACGCTCCCTAATTCGCCTTAATGCACGTTTTTTTATAGAGATATCAATGACAAAGGACAAGTTGCTGGCCATGCCGGCAGATGACTACATGAATGCCGAGCAGCACGCTTTTTTCTCTGAGCTGTTGCAGAACATGAAAGTCGAAACCCACGAGCGCATTGAGCAAAATCGCATCGCCATCGAAAGCCTGGACACTCCGGCTGATCCGGCGGACGCGGCTTCGGTTGAAGAAGAGCGCACTTGGCTGGTGAACGCGATCGATCGCGACCAGCGCATGCTGCCGCAACTGGAACAAGCCCTTGAGCGCATCAAGGAAGACAGCTTTGGCTGGTGCGACGACAGCGGCGAGGCCATTGGCCTGAAGCGTCTGCTGATCAGCCCGACCACCAAGTACTGCATCGAAGCTCAAGAGCGTCACGAGCAGATCGACAAGCACCAGCGCCAGGCTTGATGCCGTGCGGTGACCCATGAATGTGGGTCGCCAGCAAAAGATCGCAGCCTTCGGCAGCTCCTACACGGAGATGTCGGGGCTGCGATCTTTGCTTTTGCTCGTCTGCAACATTTCCCGCCGATTCATTGACCTGCTGCAAGACCCCACGACTAACGGACCATGGATAATGGCGTTGTAGTGGCGTTTAATGCAGTTACAACAATGAAAACAAGCGTGGGGTGATGATATGACGAGAGATGGATCTCTGGTTGGGGCTCTGCCTGCACCAGTGCTGTTGCCGAAAAACCGCTGGCTCGCACCGACCCTGCAAAGCATCGCCCTGATGCTGTTGTTGGCCGGCATGACCCTGGGTGAGTGGTCCCTGTACCTCGCAATGCCGTTGGCGGTGCTGATTGTCTGGCTGCCGCGCCTGCGTTCTCGAGCCGTCCCCGCTGCACAGCCTGCCGATTCCGGTAGCGCTATTTCTGAACTGACCCGCGACCTTTCCTACACCACCAGCCATAACGCCTTGTCGGCGGCCGGCGTAGCCTTTTCGGTGAAAGAGCTGGCGAGCAAACTCGAATCGCAACTGAATGCCGCCGCGCAAATCGTCAGCAACGCCGAAGTGATGATCGCCACTGAACACGCGACCTCGCAACTCAGCCGCGAAGCGCTCAACGCTGCCAGCGAAGCCCATCACAGTAGCGCGGCGGGGCGTACGCAATTGCTCGATTCGATCTCGCGCATGCACCAACTCAGTCAACGCGCCAACGCCAGCCGCGAGCTGATCGAAGCCTTGAGCGTGCGCAGCGATGACATCCAGCGAGTGACGCTGGTGATTCAGTCCATCGCCAGCCAGACCAATCTGTTGGCACTCAACGCTGCCATCGAAGCAGCCCGTGCTGGCGAACACGGGCGCGGTTTTGCCGTGGTCGCCGATGAGGTGCGTGGTTTGGCCGCGCGAACCGCGTCGGCAACCGGCGAAGTCGGCGAGATGGTTGCCGACATTCAGCAACGCACCGCGCAAGTGGTCGAGCAGATTCGCGAGCTGTCCAGCGACCTGCGCACCGGCGTCGAGCAGGTCGAGCACACTGGTCAGCACCTGGAAAACATCGCGCGACTGGCTGCTGGCGTGGAAACCCAGGTCGGCGAAATCGCCCGGGGCGCGGAAACCAACCGCGAGCAACTCGACAGCCTGTTTAAGGCTATCGAGCAAATGCGCAGCGATCTGGCGATCAGCGATCAACAGACCCGCCGCCTCGCCGACGCCGCCGTGCAGATGGAAGGGCAGGCGGAAACCATCAGCGAACGGCTTGCCGAAGTCGGACTCGATGACTATCACCAGCGTATCTACGACCTGGCGCGCGAAGGCGCTAATCGGATTGCTACGCAGTTTGAGACCGATGTAAATCAGGGCCGGGTCAGTCTGGAGGATCTGTTTGATCGCCAGTACCAACCGATCCCGAATACTCAACCGGCGAAATTTCAGACCCGTTTCGATCGCTACACCGATCAGGTGCTGCCAGCGATTCAGGAGCCGTTGCTGCCGCGTCACGAAGGGCTGGTCTTCGCCATTGCCTGCACGCAACAGGGCTATGTGCCGACGCACAATCAGGCATTCAGCAAGCCGTTGACTGGCGATGCGCAGGTCGATGCGCTGAACAATCGCACCAAACGCAAGTTTGCCGATCGCACCGGGATTCGCTGCGGTAGCCATCAGCAACCGGTGTTATTGCAGACCTATACCCGCGACACCGGTGAGTTATGCATGACCTGTCGGTGCCGATCATGATCAAGGGCCGGCATTGGGGCGGTTTGCGTCTGGGCTATAAACCCGAAGGTGCGCGCTGAGCGATTGTTACCTTTGCTGCAATGAATCTGTGCACGGCCGTTGCTGTTTCCTCCCGTAGAAAACCATTAATCTAACTACGTAGTTAGCTAGCTAATGATTTTGGGAGGTCAGCATGCAGTGCAGAGTTGATGTCGCCGTGATGATCGGCAGCGGTGTCCCCGAGGGTTTGCGCGCGATGGGGCAAAGCGTCTGCTGGGTGGTGTTATTGAATGGAGAGCGGCGCGGCACCGCGTTCGCCAGTCGCGATGAAGCGGAAGAGTGCAAGGCCGCATGGCTTGCAGAATTACAAGCCAAGGCGGGTGACAGCCTGCACTGATCGGTTTTACTTGCCGCGGTGCAGGCGTACGTTCAATTCATCGACCATGACCGCTTCATCGCCGTCGGCACGTAACCATTCTTTGAGCAATTGCGCTTGTTGTGGCGACCAGAAGTCGGCGTCGATCAATTTGACGTCACCAGGCAGTGGATGGGCCTCGATGAAATCGTCGATAGCGGAGCCTTCCGAAGGCAATCCCAGTTGGTCGAACAGGGTCGTCAGATTGTTTGCTGTCAGTTCCATCGTATGCTCCTTGGTGTGGGCGCCGGGGTGACGCGATCGAACACTCTCTTTATCTGAGGCAGCCGTTCGCCAGGAGTTCGATTTTCGATTCAAGTGATCGGGCTAGCGCACAGGCTTCGTTATGGTCTTCGCGGAAACCTCTTACACGACCCGTCGATTTTTCCTTGATGTGAAAAAACGAGTTGCCAGCCGGTACCACTTGAAAACGAGGTGTCTGATCATCTGGTGTGGCGATACGCAGGATCAGCGGCGATGTGGCGCGTGCATCAGAGGGCAGGGCAAAGTGAGTTAGAGTGCACATATGAAGTCCTTTTCATCGTTCGACCCCTATTTACAGGTCGTTTCGGGTAGTCGTAATGAGCATTGCTGCTCTAGAATCGCCAATACCTGTTGACGACGGGGGTTATCTAAAGCAATTTTTCAGTTGCGATATGTCGGAAAAGTGCTTTTTTTCGTGAGAATTTTCCCTAAAGTTCGTAGTCAGTTTTATCTGTCGGCCACTGAGGATTTTTCCTTCAAGCTCTGGCGACAGTTGAGGCAAGTTTCGCGAGTGACATTCCAGTAGTCTAAGAACCTCGCGAACGATGAGCTGTCTGCTCGCTTCGGATTTTTATTTGAGTTATTTGGCAACACTGTCGGCCTGGCCGTTTTTTTGCCGTGCGCGTTTTCCGTGTGCGGCTTTTTCAGATGTGGGGATGTTTCTTTGGCAGTCAGTAACCTCGATATGCATGCTTTGTTCGTGCTGGGTGATTTGCGCGCGAAGCTGGTCAAGCTGTTTCAATCGCGTTTTGTTTACATCACCGAGCAGAGCGCCGAAGGCATTTACGTCGCCGAAATCGACACCGAAAGTGCCTTGGTGGTCGATGACAAACCCGGGCTCAAGCTCAAGGTTGGCGATCATTTCAGTGCGTCGGTCTTGCCCAGCCGTGAAGGCGGCAAGATGGACATCCGTTTTCGCGAAATCAAACTGACGGTCTATGGCCTGGGCGATTACGCCTTTGTCACGACGGCCGATGGCCAGGCAATTCTGTTCAAGGAAGGCCACAGCGTAGTCACGGTGTTCGCCGCCAATGAGCAACTGCAGGAAGGCCTGACCAAAACGCTGAAAGCCGTCACCGCCAAAGCCGCCAAATGGCGCAAAGGCGAACTGGTGACCTTCAAGGCCAGCGAGTGAGCCGGGCGGACTTCCACTCGCAGAACCTCGACACGGCGCGCGAGGAAGCCCAGCGTTTGTACGCGGCGAAGGCGCCAATGCAGGGCGCCTGGCTGGGCTGGGTGGCGTCGCAGATCTACACCTTGCGGCCTGCGGAATACGCCGCCATGGTCAGACGCGAGCTACAAAGCTTGCAGGAAAAATCTGAAACATAACCTCGACCGGATCATCTACCTGAAAACACTGGAACCTCGGCTACAGTCAGTTGACTGAGTATTCAGAGGCTTGCGGTCTTCTGTCAGGCCATCCTGCCAATGCTGTGAACAGCACGAGGGGTAATAGATGAACGGATTTCGACGGTTATTGGCCGCCAGCGTGGCGACATTCGGGATGCTGACGTCGGCGCAAGCGGTGATGGCGGCCGAGACGCCGATCCATTTCGCTGACCTGAACTGGGAAAGCGGCAGCCTGATCACTGATGTGTTACGCATCATCGTCGAGAAGGGCTACGGGCTGCCGACCGACACGCTGCCCGGCACCACCATCACGCTGGAAACCGCGCTGGCCAACAATGACATTCAGGTCATTGGCGAGGAGTGGGCCGGGCGCAGTCCGGTGTGGGTCAAGGCTGAGGCGGAAGGCAAAGTCGTCAGCGTCGGCGATACCGTCAAGGGCGCGACTGAAGGTTGGTGGGTGCCGGAATACGTGATCAAGGGTGATGCGGCCAAAGGCATCAAGCCGCTGGCGCCGGACTTGCGCAGTGTCAGTGACCTGAAGAAATACAAGGACGTGTTCAAGGATCCGGAAAACCCGAGCAAGGGCCGGTTCCTCAACAGCCCGATCGGCTGGACCTCGGAAGTGGTCAACAAGCAGAAGCTGACGGCGTACGGGTTGCAGGACGACTACACCAATTTCCGCAGTGGTTCGGGCGCGGCGCTGGATGCGGAAATCAGTTCGTCGATTCGTCGCGGTAAGCCGGTGTTGTTCTACTACTGGTCGCCGACGCCGCTGCTGGGCAAATTCAAACTGGTGCAACTGGAAGAGCCGGCGTTTGATGCCGAAGCGTGGAAGACGCTGACGGATGCCGATAATCCCAATCCAAAACCGACCCGTTCGCTGGCTTCGAAGCTGTCGATTGGCGTGTCGACGCCGTTCCAGAAACAGTATCCGCAGGTTACCGAGTTCTTCAGCAAGGTCGATTTCCCGATTGAGCCGTTGAACAAGGCGTTGGCCGAGATGAGCGAGAAGCACACGGCACCACGGGAAGCGGCGGTGGCGTTTATGAAGGCGCATCCGGATGTGTGGCAGGCTTGGTTGCCGAAGGATGTGGCGGATAAGGTGTCGGCTGATCTGAAATAGATGCTGTATCTGATGGCCTCTTCGCGGGCAAGCCTTGCTCCTACAGTTTGGAATGTATTCCGCTCTGTAGGAGCAAGGCTTGCC
>NZ_JASCPK010000064.1:0-31712 GCF_029959385.1 Pseudomonas sp. PS01303 | reverse complement strand
CCCCTGTAGGAGCTGCCGAAGGCTGCGATCTTTTGATGTGGTTTTTCAAGATCAAAAGATCGCAGCCTTCGGCAGCTCCTACAGGGATTTGTTTTCTGTCTGGAGATTGTTTATGCGTCACTGGATTTCCGCTCTAGCGGTCGGCGCCAGCCTCGGCACCGTTCAAGCCGCTGACCTTGATGTGAGCCAGGCCAAAGCCCTCGCACAAGAGGCTTACGTCTTCGCCTACGCCACCGTCGAACACGACAAAGTGCTCACCGCGATCAATGCCAAACTGCCGTTCAATCGCCTCTACAGCGAACCGCGTCTGCTCGGCCCGCAAGACAACAAAGTCGTCTCGCCGAACAACGACACCTTCTACTCCCGCGCCTTGCTCGACCTGCGCGCCGAGCCGATGGTGCTGCAAGTGCCGGCGATCGAGGATCGCTACTACAGCTTCCAGTTGGTCGACCTGCGCACCGACAACCTCGACTACATCGGCACCCGCGCCACCGGCAATCAGGCCGGACGCTATCTGATTGTCGGGCCGGACTGGAAGGGCGAAGCGCCGACGGGCTTCAACGGCGTGATTCGTTCGCCAAGTCGCGTGGTGTTTCTGCTTGGACGCACCGAAGTCAAAGGCGAGGCCGATCAAAAAGACGCCGCCAAAGTGCTGATGGGTTATGCCCTGCAACCGTTGTCCCGCGCCACCAACAGCGCTGCACCCGACGCACCTGCGCCGTTGCAGTTGCCGGCGTATCTGGACACCAAACACGGCGAAGCGCAGGCCCTGTTCAACACCTTTAATGCTTTGGTGCCGTTGCATCAATGGACGCCCAGCGAGCAGGCCAAACTCGCTCGATTCGCCGCGATTGGCGTTCTGCCCGGCACCGCGTTCGCCCCGGCCGACAACCTTCGCCAAGCCATCGCAGAAGGCGCTGAAGCCGGCCGCGAGCAGGTTCGCGCGGCCTCCAGCCAACTGTCGAAAGAACAGAACGGCTGGTTTCCATCACCGACCAACATTGGCAAATTCGCTGACGATGACCTGACGCGCGCTGCCGTCGCCTGGCGCTACATCTACGCCAACGACGCGGTCGAAGCGGTTTACCCGATGGCCCTGCACGATGCCGAAGGCCAGTTGCTCGACGGTCGCCAGACCTATCGCCTGCATTTCCCCGCCGGGCAGTTACCGCCGGTGAACGCCTTTTGGTCACTGACCCTTTACGACGGTAAAACCCAGTTGCTGGCGAGCAATGCCATCGGGCGTTACGCCTTGGGCGATCGCAGCGCCGATTTGCACTACGACGCCGACGGCGGCCTCACGCTGTTGCTGCAAGCGGACGCACCGGCACAGGCCGAGCAAGGCAACTGGCTGCCTACGCCACAAGGCCCGTTCAACCTGCTGCTGCGTTTGTACCTGCCGAAAGCCGCTGCGCTGGATGGCAGTTATCAATTGCCGACGATTGCGAGGGTCGGGCCATGAGTTTGACGATCAATCGTCGCCAGATGTTGGGTGGCATGAGTGTGCTCGGAGGAGGGCTGATGATGCCGCGCTGGTTGCTGGCCGATGAAACCCAAGCGGTCGCGCAAGAGGCGTGGATCTACGCTTTTCCGATGCTGATGCATTACCAGACGATGGAGAAACAACTGCTTGATCCGAGCGCGGCGGAGTACGTCGGCGGCTTCAATCGTTTCCGCCATTACAGCCAGCTCTACACCCCGGCCAATCGCGAAATCGTCACGCCGAACAACGACACGCCTTACTCCTGGGCCTGGCTCGATCTGCGCACTGAGCCGCAAGTGTTGAGCGTGCCGGCGGTGGATGCCGATCGTTATTACGTGCATCAACTGGTCGATCAGTACACGCATAACTTTGCCTATGTCGGCGTGCTCAGCACCGGACGCGAGGCGGGGGATTATCTGATCGCCGGGCCGAACTGGCAGGGGCCGACGCCGAAGGGCATCAAAGCCGTGCTGCGCAGCGAAACCGAGATCGTCATGCTGCTCGGGCGTACCGGATTGAAGAACGCCGACGACATGCCAGCAGTGCGTGCGTTGCAGCAGCAATACCGTTTGCGTGGGTTGCATGAGTACACCAGCAGCCCGGGCCCGCTGGCCGCGCCGGCGATTGACTGGCCGGCGTGGGATAGCAAAACCGGGTTGGGGCCGACGTTTATCGCAGTGCTTAATCAGATCCTCGCGCTGTGCCCGACTCAGCCTGCAGAACAAGCATTGCGCGAACGCTTCGCACGGATCGGCATTGTGCCGGGGCAGGCTTTTGACTTCGCCGCGTTGCCGGTCGAAAAGCAGCAAGCGATCGCCGCCGGAATCAAACTGGCGAAAGCGCAACTGCAAGAGACCGCCGCGCGAACACGCTCCACGCTTGGCCTGTTTGGTAACCGTGAGGCGATGCATGGCAATTATCTGAATCGCGCGGTCGGGGCGTATCTGGGGATTTACGGCAACAGTGTTGAGGAGGCGTTTTACACCGGTAGCCGTCTGGATAATCAGGGGCAACCGTTGCAGGGCGGCCGGCGTTATCGTCTGCGTTTTGCACCGGGGCAATTGCCGCCGGCCAGTGAGTTCTGGTCGCTGACGTTGTATGACTTGCCGGATCGGCAGTTGGTGGCGAATCCGCTTGATCGGTATTGTTTGAGCAGTCGCGATCAATTGCAGCGCGATGCGGATGGTGGGCTGACGTTATGGATGCAGGCGAATTCGCCGGGGGCAGGAGAGGAGAGCAATTGGCTGCCGACGCCGCAGAGCGGAGCGTTTAATGTGATTTTGCGCTTGTACGGGCCGAAGCAAGAAGTGGTTGAGCAGAAGTGGCGGATGCCGGTGGTTGAGGTTATTTAGAAGCAAAAGATCGCAGCCTTCGGCAGCTACTACAGAGGAATGCAATCACCTGTAGGAGCTGCCGAAGGCTGCGATCTTTTGACCTTAAGGCGTAACGATATTGAACTGCGGCCCAAACGTATCCAGGCTGCCCATCAACTCGCCCAGTTTTTTCCCGTTCCCCTGCAACTTGATCAAGCCTTTCTGCATCGCCGTCGGGAAATCCTGTTGCTTGAGGCTGATCTTCTCCAGCGTGTCCTTGCTCAAACTGACACTCGCGTCCGCCGCTGGATTGAGCCCGGCCCGATGCGTCAGCACACCGTTGCGCAAGGTCAGATTAAAGTCTTTCTGCAAGTCCTCGAACGTCCAGTTCAGCGTCAGGTCGTGACTCACAGCCTTGTCGCTGTCCAGCCGTACAGCCAGATAATCAAAGAACATCTCCGGGCTCATCGCCCGCACCATGTCCACCGACACCGACGTGCCCGCATGGGGCGGAACGCCGTTGCGCAGTTCCATCGCGCCGGTCAGGTACATGTTGCGCCAGGTGGCGTTCTCGCTTTGATAACCCAATTGCTCCAGCGTCTCGGCCTGCGCTTTGTGTGCGTCGGCGTTGTCCGGCTCGGCGAATAACAACTGATTGCCCAACTGTGCCGCCCAGCGATAGTCACCGCTGGCCATGGCTTCGCGTATTTTTTCCAATACCGCAGCGCCGCCGCCCATGGCCTCCACCGTGCGTTTGGCGGTGTCCACCGGCGGCAGCGGATTGAGATTGGCCGGGTTGCCGTCGTAGAAACCCATGTAGCGCTGATACACCGCGCGGGTGTTGAAACTCAGCGAACCGTAGTAGCCACGGGTGTACCATTTCTGGTCGAGCGAGCCCGGCAGTTTGGTGATGGTGTCGGCGATTTCCTGTGGCGTCAGGCCCTGATTGAGCAGGTGCAAGGTGCGGTCATTGAGGAACGCGTACATGTCGCGCTGATCGGCAAGGAACGTGCGAATCCGCTCGCCGCCCCAGGTCGGCCAGTTGTGTTGGGCGAACAGCACGTCAGCCTTGTCGCCGTAGCGCGCCAGACTGTCGTCGAGGTATTGCGACCAGGCCTTGGCGTCACGCACTTGCGCGCCGCGCGGGGTGAGGACGTTGTGCATCATTTGCGTGGCGTTTTCGGCCATGCACAGGGCTTTCAGCTCCGGCAGATACATGTTCATTTCCGCCGGCGCTTCGGTGCCCGGCGTCAGCTGGAACTCAAATTGAATGCCGGCGATGGTGCGGGTTTCCAGTTCCTTGGCGATCAAATCCGTCGGCGGGATCAGCGTGACCGTGCCGCCGGTTGGCGAACTCTTGCCCAGACCGGCATCGACCTGACCGTTTTCACCGCGCGGCAACAGGCTGCCGAACTGGTACTGCGCGCGACGGCTCATGGCGTTGCCGGCCATCACGTTTTCGCTCATCACGTGCTCCATAAACCCGGCCGGGGCGAACACCTTGACCTTGCCAGCCTTCACATCCGCCTCGTCGATCACCCCGCGCACGCCGCCGAAATGGTCGACGTGGGTGTGGCTGTAAATGACGGCGACCACCGGTTTGTGCGGACGGTTGGCGTAGTACAGATCCAGCGCCGCTTTAGCGGTTTCGGCCATGGTCAGCGGATCGATGATGATCAGCCCGTCGTCACCTTCGATGATGGTCATGTTGGCCAGATCGAGGCCGCGCACCTGATACAACTTCGGGCTGACTTCAAACAGACCGGCGTGCGCATTGAGCTGGGCCAGTCGCCACAGGCTCGGGTTTACCGACTCTGGTGCTTGATCCTTGGTGAGGAAGTCGTAGGCCTGCACGTCCCAGATGACCTTGCCGCTGGCGTCCTTGATCTGACCCTTGAACGGCGCGATCAGGCCTTTGCTGATGGATTCGAAATCGGTGCGGTCGCTGAAGGGCAGCTGCTTCAGAACAGCGGCGTTGCTGGCGATGGTCTGTGCGCTGGGGGCGACGGGCGCGTCGGCGGCGAGCACCGACTGGCTCAGACACGCGGTGATCAGGCAGGCCAACAGGCCGCGGGGGCTCAAAGTGAAACGTTGCATGGCGTCTCCGGTTTTTATCGTTATGGGTGAACCAGTTTCAGAGGGTAGGGCGGCGCTCTGGCGCGGCGGTGATCGTCAACGGACAAAAACCATTCAGGGCCGCTATCCTTGGCGCAGGTTCATTGATCAGGTTTTGCCATGCTTGAGGTTCGCAACGTCTTCAAAAGCTACGCCACCCCCCAGGGCTCCTTGCCGGTGCTGCAAGGCGTCGACCTGACGCTGGAGGCTGGCAGCAGCCTGGCGCTGATGGGCGAATCGGGCAGTGGCAAAAGCACTTTGCTGCACCTGGTGGCCGGTCTGGACAAGGTCGATCACGGCAGCATCCGCAGCGGCGAGCATCGGCTGGAGGAGATGAACGAGGCGCAACTGGCGAACTGGCGGCGTACGGAAATCGGTCTGGTGTTCCAGCAGTTCAACCTGATCGGCAGTTTGCGCGTTGAGGACAATCTGGCGTTTCAGGCGCGACTCGCCGGGCGTCATGAACCGCGCTGGCAGGCGCATCTGGTGCAGCGTTTAGGCCTTGGCGATCTGCTCAAGCGTTATCCGGAACAGCTTTCCGGTGGTCAGCAACAGCGCGTCGCGTTGGGCCGGGCGCTGGCGTCGCAGCCGAAATTGCTGCTGGCCGATGAACCCACCGGCAGCCTCGACGAAGCGACCAGCGATGAAGTGCTGCGGCTGTTGCTCGAATTACTTAATGACACGCCGACCACTTTGTTGATGGTTACTCACAGTCAGCGGGTCGCGGCGCAATTGGCGCAGCGCGTGGTGCTGTCCAAAGGTCGGCTGACGTGATGGTTTTTCGCCAGACCCTGCGTGCGCTGCTCAGCCATTGGCGGCGCCATCCGGTGCAGTTTTTCAGTGTGCTGACCGGGTTGTGGCTGGCGACCAGTTTGCTGACCGGCGTCGAAGCGCTGAACAGTCAGGCCCGCGACAGCTACGCCCGCGCCAGCCAGATGATCGGCGGCGAACCGCAGGCCAGCCTGAGTACCCCGAGCGGCGCAACGTTCACTCAGCAATGGTTTGTCGATCTGCGTCGACAGGGTTGGCCGGTGTCGCCACTGTTGCAGGGCCGTTTGATGCTCAAGGATCACGAAAACCAGCGGCTGCAATTGATGGGCATCGAGCCGGTATCGCTGCCGACGGACTCGGCGGTGGCCGGGCAGGCCATGCAGATCGAGCGCATTGTCGAGTTCTTCTCGCCGCCCGGCAGCACATGGATTTCCCCGGATACTCTGCAGGCCTTGAACCTCGCAGAGGGCGCCACGCCGCAGACGGTTAACGGCCTGGCATTGCCGCCGCTGCGGGTGCAAAAGGACATGGCGCCCGGTGTGTTGCTGGTCGACATCGGCATCGCGCAAACCCTGCTCGAACAGCCGGGGCAACTGTCACGGCTGTTGCTGCCCAAGGACTTTCACGCCGAGTTGCCGGCCTCGTTCACAGGTCAGTTGCAGCTGAAAAGCAGCGGCGAGGAAAACAATCTGGCGCGGCTGACCGAGAGCTTTCATCTCAACCTTGATGCCTTGGGATTCCTCTCGTTTCTGGTTGGCTTGTTCATCGTCCACGCGGCGATTGGCCTCGCATTGGAACAGCGTCGAGGCCTGCTGCGTACGTTGCGCGCCTGCGGTGTCAGTGCGCGAATGTTGATCCTCTGCCTGATCGTTGAGTTGGGCATGCTGGCGCTGATCGGCGGAGTATTCGGCGTGATCAGCGGCTACTGGCTGGCCAGTGTGTTGTTGCCGGATGTAGCTGCCAGCCTGCGCGGTTTGTACGGCGCGGAAGTGGCGGGGCAGTTGCGTCTGAGCCCTTGGTGGTGGTTCAGCGGCATCGGTTTGAGCCTGTTCGGCGCCTTGCTCGCCGGCGGCAACAGCCTGCTGCGCGCGGCACGATTGCCACTGTTGGCCGTGGCCGATCCGCAAGCCTGGCATCAGCAATATGCGCGCTGGTTGCGTCGGCAAGGTTGGCTGGCGGCAGTGCTGCTTGCGATTGCACTGGCTGCGTTGATCTGGGGTGACAGCCTGGCCAGCGGATTTGTGTTGATGGCCGGCTTGCTGCTCGGCGCCGCGCTGGCGCTGCCGGTACTGCTCAGCGCGATACTCAATCAATTGCTCGGGCGCAGTCGTTCGGTGCTCGGTCAGTGGTTTCTCGCCGATTGCCGCCAGCAGTTGCCGGCGCTAAGTCTCGCGCTGATGGCGTTGCTGTTGGCCCTCGCCGCTAACATCGGCGCCGGCAGCATGACCTCGGGTTTTCGCCAGACCTTCAACGATTGGCTCGAGCAACGTCTGAGCGCCGAGCTCTATATCAACCCAAGCAATCCGGCGCAGTCCCGCGAAATGTACAGCTGGCTGCGACAACAGCCGAACGTCGCAGCGGTGCTGCCCAACTGGCAGGTGTCGGTGACGCTGCAAGGCTGGCCAGCGGATGTTTTCGGCGTGATCGATCATCCGCATTATCGCGAGCACTGGCCGTTGCTCGATTCCAGCGGCAGCGATCCGTGGGGCCATTTGGCGACGGACGATGCGGTGATGCTCAGCGAACAACTCGCCCGCCGCCTGAAACTGCAGGCCGGCCAGCACCTGACAATCCCCACGCCCAACGGCCCATGGTCGCCGCGCATCGTCGGCATCTACGCCGATTACGGCAATCCGAAAGGGCACCTGCTGGTCAACGTCAATCACCTATTGCGCGGCTGGCCGCAACTGACGCCGAACCGCTTTAACCTGCGTATCGAGCCGAAAAATATTCCAACATTGTTGAGCGCGTTGCAGACGCGGTTTCAGCTGGATGACAGCCGCATCGTCGATCAGGCACGGCTCAAGGGCTGGTCGGTTCAAGTGTTCGAACGCACTTTCGCGGCGACGGCGGCGCTGAACAGTCTGACCCTCGCGGTCGCTGGCGTGGCGCTGTTTATCAGCCTGCTGACCCAGAGTCAGAGTCGCCTCGGTCAACTCGCGCCGCTGTGGGCGTTGGGCGTGACGCGCAAACAGTTGATGCTGCTCAACCTCGGTCAAACCTGGCTGCTGGCGGTGCTGACGTTGGTGTTGGCGTTGCCGTTGGGGATCGCGCTGGCGTGGTGCCTGGACGCGGTGATCAACGTGCAGGCGTTTGGCTGGCGCCTGCCATTGCGGGTGTTCCCGTCGCAACTGCTGCAACTGATGGGGTTGGCGTTGCTGGCGACATTATTGGCGTCGGCATGGCCGCTGTATTCGCTTTACCGCACGCAACCGGCGGATTTGTTGAGGACGTTTGCCCATGAGGATTAACCGCGTGGTGCTGATGCTCGCGCTGCTGCTCGGCGGTTGCGATCAACCGGCGCCTGAGCAGCAGGGCTTTGCCGGGATGGGCGATAAGGCTGAGGCGTACACAGCGGTGGTGCCGGGGCGGGTGTTCAGTTTTCCGGCGGATCACGGCGCGCATGATGGTTTTCGCATCGAGTGGTGGTACGTCACCGCCAATCTCAAGGATCAGCAGGGCAACGAGTTTGGCGTGCAATGGACGTTGTTTCGCAGCGCCCTGAAACCCGTGCCGGAGCAGTCGGGTTGGAGCAATCAGGTGATCTGGCTGGGGCATGCGGCGGTGACGTCGGCGTCTGCACATCACGCCGCCGAACGTTATGCACGCGGTGGCGTGGGCCAGGCCGGCGTTCGCGTGGCGCCGTTTGACGCGTGGATCGATGATTGGCGGTTTAGCAGTCAGGCTGCCGATCCCTTGAGCGATCTACAGCTCAGCGCTCGCGACAGAGATTTCGCCTATCAACTGCACCTCACCGCCAATCGCCCATTGGTGTTGCAGGGTGACAAAGGCTTCAGCCGCAAATCCGCAGAAGGGCAGGCGTCGTATTACTACAGTCAGCCGTTTTTTCAGGCCAACGGTACGTTGCAGATCGATGGGCAGACCTACACCGTCAGCGGCCCGGCGTGGCTGGATCGCGAGTGGAGCAGCCAACCGCTGAGCGCCAACCAGACGGGCTGGGACTGGCTTTCTCTGCATCTGGACAGTGGTGAAAAGGTCATGCTCTTTCGCACCCGCCAGAAGGATGGCGCGCCATACCTGACCGGCACCTGGATCGCCGCCGACGGCCAGACGCAAACCCTGAGCGGCGATCAGATCACCCTCACACCGCAAGACACCGCCAACGTCGCCGGGCGCAAAATGCCGATCCGCTGGGTGATCAGCATCCCCGACAAACACCTCGATATTCAGGTCAACGCGCTCAACCCCAAAGCGTGGATGAACCTGCGCATCCCCTACTGGGAAGGCCCGGTGAACATCACGGGCAGTCACCCGGGCCAGGGCTACCTGGAAATGACCGGCTACTAATTATCCAAACACCACAAACCCCTGTAGGAGCTGCCGAAGGCTGCGATCTTTTGATCTCGCTGGCTAAACAATCAAAAGATCGCAGCCTCCGGCAGCTACTACACGGATCGGTTTGAACTCGGGTTGCTGTGGTGTCCTCTACAGAGAAACCTGTCGAGGATTGATCATGAGCGACGACCTGCAACCCCCAGACCTCACCACCTGGCAGCGTCTGTTCGACGACGAAACCTACTGGCAGCAATCCCCCGACGCTCACTACCTGGATCTGCAACGCATCGCCGACGACCTGCTCGGCCAAGGCTCCATCGACCTAGAGCAATGGCAGATCCTCCGTGCCAAAGCCGCTGACCTGCACAAGGATTCGCCCGCCATCAACGTCGCCCGCGAACTCGACGACCCCGAAGCCTGAGGACACCTACCATGAAACCCATCACTCCCAGCGAACACCCCGATGAACCGCGTCCCGCCGGTGAAACCGAGCGCGACAACGACGCCCTGCGCCCCACCGATCCCAAGCAGCGCCAAAGCCACGGCAAAGGCACCCCCAGCGGCGAATCCACCGCACAAGACACCGCAAAACAATCTCAAACCAAGCCCTGAACAGCGGCTATGCTCAATCGGACATCCGTCGCCAAAAACGTTTTGGCGACGGTGGCTGCCATTCATCACAGGGAAAGTATTGCTTATGAAGCTCCACGCACTGGCCAAAGCCATCACCCTCGCAACCGTACTGTCCGCCACCAGCTTCGGAGCATTTGCCGCCGATATTCCGCTGTCCGCCACCATCGAAGCGGATCAGGTCACCACCAAAGTCGTCACCGTCGATCCCGCCAACCATCAGGTTGTGCTCGAAGGCGCGGAAGGCCGTCAGGTTCACGTACAACTCACCGACAAGGCGAAAAACCTCGCCAACCTCAAGGTCGGTGATCTGGTCAAAGTCCAAGTCCAGCGTTCTGTCGCCGCTTACCTGGATACCGACGTGGATAAAGGTCTGCCTGGCACGACCGAACGCACCGGCGAACTGCGCAAGGCGCCGGGCACCGATAACCCCGGCGGCGAAGCGTTTCGTCAGGTTCAGGTGCAACTGAAAATCACCAAAATTGATTTGAAGAAGAATCAGGTAACCCTGGAAAACCCGTCGGGCCAATCGAAAACACTCGACGTGAAAAAGCCTGAAATTCAAGCCAAACTGAAAGATCTGAAAGTAGGGCAGAGCGTCATCGTCACTTACACCGATATATTAAAAGTGACCAGTCAGCATGAAAGCTGAGTATTAACTCTACAGAATGATTGTTCTTGTACAGCTTTGTGTATGAGAACAATCATATAAAAGATTCTGTAGGAAGTTTGTCGGTAAATATCCGAGTGACAGAGTTTTTAACTTTCCAGTACATAAATTTCACAATTCTTCATGACGACATAAGCGCCAACTTCAATTAAAATCCCTTCCGTTCGCCCAGTGTCAGGGCTCTTTACCGGTGCATGGATTGCCAGGCCATAACACTGGGCGAACACTTTAATCGAAGCGTATGTATACAAAATTCGGCAACAAAAAAGGGCGACTGAATAGTCGCCCTTTTTTGTGTCTTTAATTATGCCGACGCTTGCATCCCGGCCTTGTCTCGCTGCTGTTCAAGACGCTTGATCGACGCCTCGTACATTTTCGTACGTCGATGATCCTTGCCGTAGGTGCCTGCGGCCGCGACGGTGCCTGACTGAATGTGATCCAGATAGCTGAAGATCTTGCGTGGCGACAGAAACTTGATGCCATAGCCCAAGCTCACCATGCGATCCTGCAGCGTATATCCAGGCACCCGATCATCCATGCAAAAGTGCAAACCATGAGACTTGGCCAGACGAGCATTCCACAACGTGCAGAAACTCTTCAGATGAGTTTCCCGATACGGCTTCGGCTCTTTGGTTTTCAAACCCAACTGAGTTTTAGCGCGACGGACATAGTGCTTGCAGAAACGCGAAGTTAATCGCCATGTCTCTCTGAGCATCCCGCGATTGATTTGCTCGACACAACCGACGGCGGCGATATCCGGATTATTCGCGCACTCGCGCATCATCATCGCAAACACCTCTTTGTCATAAACAAAGGTATCGGTGTGCAACAGAAACAGATAATCGGTTTCAACCCTGTCCAGCACCAGATCCAGCGCCTTGCCATGCGCGATATGACCCTGCTCACCTTTTACAGAAGGGCGTTCGATCAAATTGATCCAGTCGAGCGTACGCAGATAATCGAGGCTAGCGTCTGCGGAATCGTTGTCCACCACCCACACCGGAATGCGCTGCTCCTGAACGTGCTCACGCAGCAGCTCAAGGCACATTTTGGTCAAGTCTGGCGTCTTGTAATTCACCAGCACAACGCTGAAATTCGCCTGCTGCTGGGCTGGAAAATCTAAGGCTTTCATATCAGAAGGTCTCATCCGCGACTCATGGGCGACAGTGGTTCATGGGGCGGGATGGTAACGATGGAACCTTAGGTGAACCTTAATTTTGGGGTTAAGGAAGGGGCAGGGTGTGTTGGGTGAGACCGGTGAAGCCGCGATGCACAACGTGAGGGAAGCGGCAGGATCTACGAATTGAACAACCCGATCCACTGGATGACTATTCATACGCCGATAGTGATAGCTGGGTGATCTAGCTTAAAAAAATATGCATAATCTTTTCATGTTGTAGGCAACAGGAACTCAAGGTTTCCAGAATTCAACTCCTTCCATGTGACGCTCTATGTCATCCATGCCATCCTCTCCAAGTGTAGGATCAAAATTTTCGCTAATGACCTTTCTTACGTTGGCAAGGCGTTGAGTGATCTTTTCGTCGTCAATGAACGCAGTTGTGGCTTTTTGGTAGTCTTCTATTGGTTTGTCGCAATAGTAGATTCCATTTTGCAGAGAAATTAAGATGAATTCTATGTTCCTTAGAGCTTCTAAGGCGCCGTTCCTTTAAGTATTGGTCTTTTGTTTTGTTTTAACATTATTTCTGCGGATAGATTGCATGGATAGAAGGGTGCGGGGTTGTCTTCGTTCTGTAGGAAATAAATCCGTCTTGTTTTGTGTGTTAATGGATTAAAAAGTCACTGTTTATCTGTTTTTGCTAGTATATTTTTTAATGATTCATCGGGATCAATCCAGCTTCTCGCATTTTCGCTGTGCGTGGGTGACCCCCAATTTTGATTTTAGATGAGCGAAATTCTAAAGGCTGCGTTTTTATCGAATTCTGGATACCACCCAATGTCTATTATCTGCTCTTGTGGTAGAGATGCTTGTAAAAGATCCTCTCTTAATTCGTCTGTGATGAGTGATATGTCGGATCCGCTGAGGTCGGACAAGTTATCTAGAGTTATTACTCCGCCAAGATTGATTATCTCCTTAATGTCCATGCTTTATTTTCCTCTGGATAGATTATGGAAGCAGCTATGAGAATCAGGAAGCGAGCACTATTCAAGGGGTAAAGCTGCGATTAGAACAACTTTTTTATTTTTCAATTAGCTACATATAATTTTGATTTTTCGCTTGATTCATCGGATGGGTCGCAATTCCACGGAGACGTGGGTAGTTCGGGATTGATGTTGTTGCTCTCTAAGAAAATACATCGCACTACTCTCCCCAATTTTTTCGTTCGTCATGTTCTAGCGTGGAGAAAGGGTGGTTATGGTTAAAGCAGCGTTGTGTATCGTTGGGCTGCTGTTTTGATTTCTGGAATAAGCCTAGATGTGTTCTAGCTTTTAACTCTCGAAGTGGTGGATAGTTGCTTCGCCTTCGAGTTGGTATCCTAATATTATATCTGGAAGTGCGGTTGTGGTAATGTCTAACCAGCTTGCCGGTACAGTTCCGATATCGTCAGTGTATTCTACCCATTCGGCTTCTGTAAACTTTGAGTTATCCTCGTTGAATGTTTCATTTTTACCGATCGCGGCTTTAATAATATCCTTTGTGCATATGTCAAATTCAAATGAAGCACCATACAGAGTGCCGTCTGCTGATTTTATTATCACAAGGTCGGTGCCTTGGGCGTACGTGCTGATATAGGCTTCTGCTGTGTAGAATATTTTTTTCATTTTGTAACTCACATTGGGAACGCTGTAACTATATTGTTCGTATTTGCTTCGACAACAATTCTAATGGAATTCAATACCGGATGGCCGTCTGTTGCGCCAGGTTTGCCACCTTTAAAACCAGCATTTGGATAAGGCACATCGTCTTCCGGCGGTATGACGGCGGTCATCAAGCCGTTGTCGTCGTAGCGGTATTCGGTGACCGCGCCCAGCGGATCTTTTTCCGCGATCAACTGGCCTTTGTCGTTGTAAGCCTTGAGGTGTTCGGCACCGTCCGGGTCGATCTTGCTGATCAGTCGCGCCTGAACGTCGTGGGTATAGACTTCTTCGCTGCCATCGGCGTTGGTGACGGTCACGCTGCCTTTGTCATCCCAGTCGTAATGCGCTTCCATTTGCGAAAAGTTGGCCCAGTGACGGATACAACGAGACAGCTTGCCTTCATTTTTCCCACTCCCAATAAAACGCCGCACCGCCCGCCAGTTGTCGTTCGAGAATGACGTGCTGTTCGTTGTAGCGATAGTGTTCGGCTTCACCAGCCGCGTTCTACATCTCGATCATAGATACTGAGCGTCAATGTTGTTTGATTCTGTTCTGAAAATAATCTTCGTAATTGGATAATATTGTTTTCCAGTTGTCGTAGAGTTCCTCAGAGCCGACTGCGCCTTCAGTTAATGGCATGTATCTAATTATTGGTGCAATTTCTTCCGGATAACCTAAGTCTGCATATAATTCCTCTATGCTTTCAAGAGGGTCATCTGCCAAATCTTTATTTTCGAATAAATAAGAAAGAGTCAGATAAATCCAAGGTCTGATTGCTTCTTCTTCACTTTCTACTTGATGCGAGTCTTTGCTGAGGAGGGTTTGCAGTAATTCTCGCAGCAATTGATGCTCTGTCGCGCCCAGAGTGGCGATTTCATAAGCCTCTGGGGGAGATATTTTTGTTAGTCCGTCGCAGATATAGTCAGCAATGCCTTGCTCATTGATGAAGCCTTTTTTAAACCGAAATTCAAATGAGCCCAGTGTAACCAAGGTGCTTTGTAGTAGACGTAGTGTCCGTTGAGCGGTAATGGCTTCATGATTGTTTTTTATAGTTTTGATCTTTCCGCTTTTGCAAGCAGGCTGTAAATTTCTGGCTCGATTTCAGACGAAGGGATTGTGTCAATTATCTTTTTTATAAAGCTGGCGTATTTTTTCTCGATTGGCACTTCAGCCCAATCGAGTTCGTACGCTGACAGTATTTTTACGTCTTTGTATGGCGATTTTGATAATAAAAGTTTTAAAATCGTAACAGCGTGATCGCTACGATCTTCGCCTAAGGACACTACGCAGCGTTGCTGCCAAACTCGGGCTTATCTAAAACTTCTTTTTCCAATTTCTCCCATTGCTTCTGCGTGAAATCAATGAGTACTGTTTTTGCAACGAGCTCAGTGCTGTATTTCGTCCAGTTCGAATCTTCCGATTCTCCTAACCAGATACAGAGTTTTTCATACGACTCGTCTTCTTGGTTCGATTTCATGGAGTGAACCCGTATATGTCGTTTTATCGCTCTTGCGTTTTGTGACCATTTCGCCGCTTTGAGTGGTTTTTTTAGTATGGACAATAAATTTGTTCAATTCTTTTTGTTAGAGCGCAGGCACAGCATCTATAGATTAGAGAAGTCTTTTCTTCAGGTTGTCTAGTGTTTCGTCCAGATTAAATTGTTTTGTCTGGTTGTGCGAGTGGCACCAATCAATGATGATTCTAATAGCTTCCTTAAATGATAGTGTGACTTGATCATCCATGAACTCAAATGCGATACCTTCATCTAAGTAGTCTGGTACATTTTGCTGGTCTTCGTCGAGGCTGATATAAATTCCCGACATTTCGATCCCGAACCCTTGTAATTTGATAAGGCTATTCAACGCCTTTGGTAGGAAGCTCGGATTATTTAATGAGTTCGACTCCAATAAGTCCAGTAGGCAGTTGTGGATAATGTCGGTTTGTTTTTTTGAAAGATTGTGCATGGTCATAATTTGCTTCATTGTTGGGTGGGAATTAGTGACGGTTGTCAGTGTTTCATCTAGGTAGATCCTAAACGTAATGCCGTTGTGAGACGCACTGTATACCCGATTGCCACCTGCCCGCGCTTGGTTGTACCCAGACGCAGCTGCTTCTCTGCCCGAGTTGAATATTTTTTCGGTTGAAATCACACTATGGATCATAGACTGTTTTTAGATTGCCAAATTCTTTTATTCTTACAGGTTTCCCAATTCTATCTAAGGGATCTCGGACATACTTGATTTCAGATGGTGTAGGGGTTTTTGGACTTTGAGTTTCGAAATTATATGCAGTTTGTTATCCGTCGCAGCTTGAAAGTCCTCACTGTTGTGAGCGTCTTTGATTCCTGTTTTGGGACTGTATCCACCAGCGTTCGCCAGGTGGTTTTTCAATATTGCTGATGGGGACACCTTTGTAATTTGTCGTTCCCGGACACCTATTCAACCCCCGACGGATCCACCCACCCCGTAGAGGTAGGAAGGCGCTGTTGTACTCGACCGCGAGAGCCGCTCAGGTCGATACTGCTAAGGCGTCCTCCGAACAAATGACGATAATCCAGAGTGCTGTCATACGGTGGATGGCCGTGGCTCATTTGACCGACGTTGTAATATTTGTACACGAGTGGCCAATAGTCATAAGAAAAGGGGGAAGATTTATTATTAGTACGTAGAAAATAAATCTGTCCCTTCCAGCGCTTCGTAAGCCAGCTTCGCTAGTTTGGATCTATTGCTATTTTAAAGGGGGTATTCGCACCGCCACGCGGGCGTAAATAATTCTGGGTTTATATCCAGCTTCTTCAGAATGGTGTTTATCTCATCTTCAGAATCCATGGTGTTAAGAACTAATATGCTGATGTCTCGATCGTCAATTCCATCATTTGTATCAATCGTTTTGGTAGGTATCGTGAATATTATTAGCGTGTATTTCGAGTGTTTTGAGCTGTGAATAAATTCGTAATATTGGTGCGGTTCTTCTGTAAATTGGTATTTGTAAGTAGCATATATTGAAGCCCATTTTCTTAAAAGTGGATCTTCGGAAGTAAGTTCTTGGGCAATATTATCGTAGCCCGTCCCTTCGAGTCCATACCAAACGCTACGAGGGATTTTTTTTCTGTCCTGTCATCTTTGACCTTCAAATGGGTTTGGCCAATAAATTCGTACTGGTAGCTATTCACCCCCCGCAAGCTTGATCGGATCCGGCGTCAGAAATTGTCCAGTCCCCGGATTGTAGTAGCGGTGGCGGTTGTAATGTAACCCTGTCTCCGCATCGAAATACTCACCCTGGAACCGCAGCGGGTTATCGATTTCGCTGACGTCCAACGCGGCGAGGTTGCCGTACGCTTGGTACTTCCCCGACCAAATAACGACCATTCGAAAAAAAACACGCCTGAAAAATTGGTTGATTTTTAAATTTCAATCATGAAGTTTTCAATTTTTTCGATAAATTCAAGTTTGCTTTTTGTTCTGAATTCAAAAAGAAAATTTTCGGAGTTTTTAATCGGTTTTCCTTTTTTGTCGTATTCGATTGTCAGGAAATCAATCACAAATTCTCCGTTAGGGTCACCCTCTGGCTCCACTCTCGAGTCAAAGCAATGCCCGGTGCTGCGTCGAACACCGCCAATCAGCACTGAGCTGGAAAACCAGTCGCTGGTATCCGGTGTTAACTCGACTTCAAATAGATTGTTGATTGTTATTGTCCAGCCGCTTGGCACTCGAATAGGTTGCAGCTTGTAGTCAAGTTTTGATCTCATTTTACGTTGCCCATATATTTTTTAACTTGTTCTGGTGCAGCGGGAAAACTATGGATTACAGGCTCGCCAGCTTTTGAAAGCTCAATTCTTATCCAGTTTGTTAGTTCTCCGTTATTGTAGCCGACCGGGGTTTCTGATCTGTAAAACATATATCTTGAGCCACCGTGATCAAATACATTTCCATCGCGCACCGCGGAGTAGGCTGCTTGCTTTTCAAACCCACTGACGTTATTAGCTATATCAGGCAGGTAGGATGCTTCCGGTTTTCCGTCTCTTGTACCCTGGCCCAAGCTGAGTGATTTTGCCTGCTCCGCTGATTGTGCATTTGTGTGTTTTGTCGCATGCCTACCTTCAGGGCGCTTCGCATCATAAACATCGGTTCGTAGATCTTTACGGGTTTGGTACTCGCTTGTGTCCACTTTCTTGGGGCAATTAGTGCTATTCAACCCTAGCGGATCCACCCAACCCGTAGGGTTAGGCACGTACTGGTAGCTATTCAACCCACCCGCAAGCTTGATCGGATCCGGCGTCAGAAACCTTCCAGTCCCCGGATTGTAATAGCGGTGCCGGTTGTAATGTAACCCTGTCTCGGCATCGAAATACTGACCCTGGAACCGCAACGGGTTATCGATTTCGCTGACGTCCAACGCGGCGAGGTTGCCGTAGGCTCGGTACTTCGCCGACCACATGATCTCGCCGCTGTAATCGGTGAGTTCCTGCGGTGTGCCAAGGTGATCGAGTTGATAGTAAAAAGGCGTGGCCTTGCGCGGGCCTTCGCCGTCGAGCATAGCTAACGGGCGGAAGGTGCCCGGTTCGTAGATGTAGCTGCGGTAGCGGTTCTCAGCGCTCTCGGCGATCAGGCGTTCGCCTTGCTACAAAAACTCAGTGGTATGACCGTCGACTGTTTTTTCGATACGTCGACCGAAGGCATCGTAATTGTAGGCTGCGATGCGGCCGCCCGGCAGGCTCGCGCCGATCAAGCGGTGCTGGCAGTCGTAACGGTATTCGGTGACGAGTTTCTGTCCTGTGCCACGTCGCTCGCGACTTAGATTGCCATACGCGTCGTACTCGTAATGCCGATCACCCTGCATCAGCAGGCGGTTGCCTTTGACGTTGGCCAGGTTGGCCGTACCTTCATTGCTCTGGCCAAGCAGGTTACCTGCCGGGTCATGGGCGAAGCTTTCTGGTGTGGCACCGCGCACGCTGATCAGTCGGTCGAGCGGATCGTAGTGGTAGCTGCGGTTACCTTTACGGCTGTCATCGATGCCGGCGAGGTTGCCGTTGGCGTCGTAGTTATAACGGCGCTGGAACAGGTTTTTGTCCCGCTGGCTGACACTGTGTGCTTGCAGACGACCCTGTTCATCGTACTGGTATTGGCTGAGCAGCAGACCTTGCTGGCGCTGTTGTTCGCGACCGGCGCTGAATTGGTGAGCGGTCAGGCGTGAGCCATCGAGATCGATGGTGCTGAGTTGCCCACCGGGCTGGTGACGGTAATCCAGTTTGCTGCCGTCAGGGAGGCGGCAGTGTTTGAGCTGGCCGACGCTGTCGTACTCGTAGCGCAGGGTACCCCAGCCTTGGTGTTCTTCGATGAGGCGGTCTTGCAGGTCGTATTTGTAGGCGAGCGGCCAATGGCCGTCATCGACGCTTACGAGCCGACCGAGGGCGTCGTAGCTGTAGTGAACTTCCTCGCCATCGGCCAGGGTTTTGACTAACAGTCGTCCGGCGGCATCGCGTTGGTATTCGGTGATCAGTTCGCTGCCATCGTCACCGAACTCGGTTTTCTTCAGCAGTTGGCCATTGAGATCGTACTCGTAAGCCGTACGACGACCATCGAAGCCGGTTTCTTGCTGGATCAGGCCATTGGCGTAATAGTCGAGGTGGTAATGCTCTCCGCGCTCGTTTTCGATTTCAGTCAGCAGCAGACGCGAGTTGTCATAGCGATAGCGCAGTTGGCTGCCGTCGGGATTGATGCGACGGCTGACCAGATGCAGATTATCAGCGTATTCGTAACGGGTGATGCGGCCGAGCTCATCGCGTTCAGCGGTGACATTGCCATAAGCGTTATAGGTGAAAGCCCGCGTTGCACCACCTGGCAGCGTCAGCTGTGCGAGTCGGTTAGCGGCGTCCCACTGATATTGGGTGATGGCGCCGGACTCTTCCTGCCGGGTGATCTGTCGACCCAGCGCGTCGTAACGGTACTTGCGTTGGCCGCCATCGGGGAGTCGCTCTTCCAGCAATTGTCCGAGGTTGTTCCAGCCAAGTTGGTGACGGCTGCCGTCCGGATGGCGAATCTCCAGCAGGCGGCCCTGACCGTCATAGCTGTAGAGCGTGGTATTTCCGTCGGGATCGATTTGCTGCGTGATATCGCCCTGACGGTTGCGCTGGTATTTCCAACTGGCTTTGCCGCGCTGTACGTCGCTGACGAAACCGTTGATGTATTCGTAGGTAGTGGCTTCGTCTTCCGGCGGGATGACGGCGGTCATCAAGCCGTTGTCGTCGTAGCGGTATTCGGTGACCGCGCCCAGCGGATCTTTTTCCGCGATCAACTGGCCTTTGTCGTTGTAAGCCTTGAGGTGTTCGGCACCGTCCGGGTCGATCTTGCTGATCAGTCGCGCCTGATCGTCGTGGGTATAGACCTCTTCGCTGCCATCGGCGTTGGTGACGGTCACGCTGCCTTTGTCATCCCAGGCGTAATGCGCTTCCATTTGCGAAAAGTTGGCCCAGTGACGGATGCAACGAGACAGCTTGCCTTCGTTTTCCCACTCCCAATAAAACGCCGCACCGCCTGCCAGTTGTCGTTCGAGAATGACGTGCTGTTCGTTGTAGCGATAGTGTTCGGCTTCACCAGCCGCGTTCTTCGCCTCGATCAGACGTTGCTGGGCGTCATAACTGTAGGTAACCAGCGTCTGAACAGTGTTCCAGGCATCCTCGAGAGTATCCGCAGGCAGAAACTGCTGATAGTCGACCGCGATGATGTGTTTGCGGTCGTAGCGCAGTAGCAGTGCGCGGCCGGCACCGTTGTCGAGACGCTTGATGCGACCGTGGATGTCGCGTGTAACGTGCAGGCGATTGCCATAGCTGTCGCTGATGGCGATCAGGGTTGCGCCTTTGTTGTTGTAACGGAAGTGGTAGAACGATGGACGTTTGCCAGCTTGTGCGAGAACCAGCTCCGAAGGGTCGTCACCGAGAAAAATGGCAGCTTTTGAAAGGCTGTTGGTGATTGCCGGACGTTGCTCATTTGGAAGCGGGAAGGGCGTAGAGCGGTTTTCGTGGTCGATCCAGATAACTTCATCGCCATTGATTTCGATGCGATGAGCGAGGGCGTGGCTCCAGCCATAGCCCAGACCGCAATCAATTTCCACAGCGCTGGTTCTGTAAAGGCGCGTCCACTCGAACGGCAGAAGGCCGTCGAGTTGACCATCGGTCAACGTTAACAACTCCTCGCCGGTGACCATCGAAACCGGGCATCCGTTGGTGCAGGTATCGGCGGCCGGCTCTGCGCTCTTGTCTGCCGGAGTCGTTGCTTGTTTCGACGCATCGTCAGCGATTTTTCCATCAGCAAGTTTTGCGTTTTTCTTCCCATCAAAACGCAACTCGGAAATACCGTTTCTCACCTTGGCCGTCACACCACGTGCTGCTACAGCGGTGTATTTCGCGACGTATTCCATAAAGCCATTGATGATCTTGAACAGCGACTTGACGAAACCGATTACAGCGTTGAGAACGAGCTCACCGTATTTCTTCAGTCGGGCGGCGAGGTAGATCAGTCCTGTGCCTTCCGCTGCAACCGTCAGCACCACGCCGATCACGATGTCGATGGCGATACCAACGACAATGGCCGTGGTCATTTTCGCCACATCGCCGGCCATCTTCATCGGCGGCAAGCCTGCCAGCCAGATGACGGCGCTGCGCACCAGCAAGAACAGCGCAGCTTCGTCACTGGCCAGCAACATGGCTTTTTTCATGATGTCAGGCGTGCTTTTGGCAACCTTGATCAGTTCATCGGCGCCGGTGCCTAGGTCTTTCGCGAACTTCTTTGGATCTTGCAGGATGTCGAGAACCTGGTTGATGCCATCCCACACACCCTTGATAGCCTCCCAGCCCCCTTCAAGAATGCCGTTGCCGATTGCCATCGCCGTGCCAGAGGTGGAGAGGTTCGACCATTGCGGTTTGAAACCGGCCCACTCTTTACGCAGGAAACCTTCAAGATCTGCGGTGACGCCACTGTAAGAACTGAAAAGGGTATCGATCTGCGCAGGTGTGACGTCATTGTGAACCCGGATCATGTAGAACTTGCCGGGAATACCGTCATTCCAGGCGGCTTTGCCTTCAGCGTCGAGTTTGACTTTGCTGACGGCTCCGCCTTCCACGGCGACGATTTCGACTTCGATATCGCCCAGTGGGATGTCGTACACGGACTCGAATTTGCTCTCGATCAGCAGTGGCCCCTTCAACGGACACTGAGCCACGTTCGAGGTGAAATCACCGTCGGTCATGCTCACCGCTGTACTGGTGTTGCCAACCTTGATCAGTCGCTCCATGCCCAGTAAGGATGGGAGGTCGGCTGCTCGGCTGCCCTTGTCGGCGACTTGTGCGTACCAGGTTTTGGTTTGTTCCTGATACAGCTTCAGACTGTCCTTGAAGGTGTTCAGTTGGTTGTCAACAAAGGCAACGCGATCCATCAGCCTTGCTCCAGAATCAGGTGGTTTAACAGTGCTTCTTTAAGGTTTTTTGGCGCATCCGGGCGGCGTACGAAACGGGCGACTTTCAGTTTCAGATTGCTCTCGGGCCATGCGGCGTAAATGTCCGGGCGGTCTTGCTCCAGCCACTGCATCAGGTTGCCGATCAGCGTTGCGGGACTTTCCTTTGCCAACCCATCCATCAAATCCTTCGGCACCTCCCACCAAGGCCAATCCTTCACCTTCGGCACCCCCCGCGTGCCAACCTCCAGCGCTTGCCCATTAATCAAATACCGCTCAAACATCGGCATCACTTCCGCAGCTTTCTCCCCCAGCCCATGCAGGATCGGGTAGATATGCCGGCCATCCCAGAACCGGAAAAACACCTCCGTCCCATCGGGCATTTTCACCTGCGTCAGGCTGCGTAGATGCTCGAACACTTCGTTCGGCTCCGAACGCGATACCGCCAGCCAACCCCAATCGAGAGCATCGGTATCAGCGATCCACGACAGGAATTCCGAATTAGGCTTGAGCTCGGTGACGTAAGGCATCACCGGTTGCCAGGTGGAGTAGGGCGTGCCGCCCCAGATCGGGATGAGTTGGGCGGTGGGTTCGCTCAGGTAGAGGTTTTTCAGGGCGTCGGCATCGCTCGCCGCACTAATCACCAAATACAGTCGCTCACCAGTTTGCAGCGGCTGTTGTGCCAGCCAGTCCTTGGGTGTCAGTCGATCAGATGGCACAGGCACCTGCCTTGCATTTTTCGCACTCTTCGCAGAATGGCGCGTTGCGTTTGAGGGTGTTGATTTGCGCCGGGGTCAGGACTTGGCCGGCCTTGTCGGCATCGGCCTGTTTGAGGATGCCGGGCATCAGCGGGGCGGCGCCGGTTCCGGTGCCGGGGCTGCCGCCGGAGTTCATGTTGATCACCGGGCCGCTCATGGTCACGCCGCCGGCGTCGATTTTGATGAAGCTGCCGCCGCCGATGAGGGTCAGTTCGGCGCCGGCTTCGAGCACGACTTTCATGCCGCTGCTGAGGTGGATTTCCTGGCCGGCGTCGATGAATTGGCCGGTGCCGATTTTAATGTGCTGGTTGACGCCCACGGTGAGGTGGTCGTTGGCGCGCGCTTCGACTTTGCGGTCGGCGTAGACGGTGTGGTGTTCTTCGGCTTTGAATTCGCTGTAGCTGTTCTGCTCGACGGTGTCGTGACGTTCGTTGCCGACGCGGATTTTCTGGTCGTGCTCGATGTTCTCGTCCCAGTCGCGCTGGGCGTGCAGGAAGATCTGTTCCTGACCTTTTTTGTCTTCGATGCGCAGTTCGTTGTAGCCGCCACCGCCCATAGAACTGAGGGTCTTGAACGTGCTGCGGGTTTTGTTCGCCGGCAGCTCATACGGGACGGTGTTTTCCTTGTGGTACAGGCAGCCGCTGATCAGCGGTTGATCGGGGTCGCCTTCAAGGAAGGTGACCAGCACTTCCATGCCGATGCGCGGGATGGCGATGCCGCCGTACTGGGCGCCGGCCCAAGCGCTGGAGACACGCAGCCAGCAGCTGGTTTTGTCGTCAGCCAGGCCTTCGCGATCCCAGTGGAACTGCACTTTGACGCGGCCGTATTCGTCGCAGTGGATCTCTTCACCTTTGGGCCCAGTGACCACGGCGCTCTGACTGCCGAGGATGCGCGGTTTCGGGTGGTTCAGCGGCGGGCGGTTCGGCACGTCCCACGGGGTGGCCTGAAAGCGGTTGCGGTAACCCTGATGGAAATCGTCTTTCAGCGCGGTGGTGTCACTGGTGACCGATTCTTCCAGCACCTGCGGCTGCTTGCCTTCGTGGAGGACTTCGGTGAGCAGCCAGAGGTCATTCCATTTGGCTTTCGGGTGTTGCGTCAGCGCGAGAAAGTGGCCGCTGACCAGCAATGGCTGATCGCTTTTGCCTTCGGCGAGCTGGAAGTCGCTGCGATGGCGTTCGAGGGCGCGTTTGGCCAGGTGTTTGCCGCGCTCGCGGTCAATGAAACGGCCTGGGTAGTCGTAGTCTTCGAGGTCGGGCAGGGCGTCGCCACGGTTTTCGCTTTCGAGGGTGAGGCGAGGTTTTTCGAAGTCGTAATCGCGGCGGGTGGTGCGACTGGTGCGAGTTTCCAGGCGCAGGTCGAAGCGCTTGATCACCGGGTCGCTGGCGACCATGCCGGAGTCTTGCTGATAGGCCACGGGCGCGAGTTTCGGGAATATCGTCTGGTCATCGCCGAACAGCAGTTTGTGGCCCATGGCGCTGTGCTGGAAGTGGTAGTGAATGCCTTCTTCTTCGCACAGGCGCTGGATGAAATGCAGATCCGATTCATCGTATTGCACGCAGTAAATGCGCTCGGGATAAATCGAACCGGTCTTGAATTCGTAGGCGTTGCCTTGGATACCGTGCTCTTCAAGCACCATGCCGATGATTTTCGGCACTGTAAGGTTCTGGAAGATGCGCTGGTTGACGCGGTGCGCGAGGTACGCGAGTTGCGGGCGCAGGGTCACGGAGTAGCGAGTCAGGCGTTTGCCGGAATCGCCTTGCGCGGCGCGGTAGATCTGGCCGTGAATGCCGCTGCCGTCGGGCGACAGTTGCAGAAAGGCCGGTTTGTGCAGCAGGGTTTCGAGATCCAGCGACGGCTGCTCACTGACCAGCTCCACCTCGAAGACAAAAGGCTGGCTGATGGCTTCCCGGCCTTGCAGGGTAAACACCTGAAAGTCAGCGGAAAGACCTTCGATGGTCAGGGCAAAGTGGGTTTCATTGGCCGGCGCGAACATCCCTTGTTCCTCGTGCTGTCACAAAAATCTGGAGTTGCGAAAACAACATCGACCAGCAGAGCTGGCCGATGCTTGTAACAATCAGCCGTAATTAAACGACTGGAGCACGCCAGTCATCGGAACCCGAAGTACCGGATACTTCGTGGGTCCAGGTGATTTTGCGGTAGGTGAACTGCACTTCTTCGAGGTGGGTGAAGTGCGAGTTGCCTGGATCCTGGCAGTTGTGCATTTTGTTGTTGATGGCGACGATGATCGCGTCTTCCAGTTTGGTGGTGTAGTAGTGCTCTTGGGTACCTTGAGCAGAAGTACGGAACCACTGGATAACGATTTCGCTCATGCGCTCGCCGGAGGTCAGAGCAGCTTGCAGCAGAGGCGAAGCCTTGTCGTAGACCTTGGTGATCACAACTGGCTTGTGAACGCGCTGACCGGTTGGCTGACCGGATTGTGGGTCACGCGGGATGATCACGTCGTGGCTGAAAGCCTGAACCATAACCTGGTCTTCGTGGCCTTCCTGGTAGGTGTTGCCAACGGAGTCGGCGGTGAAGGCGCCGGCAGTGATCAGGCCTTGTTTTTCGCCGGTAACCGACATGTACGCTGGTGTTGCCATGGGGTGCTCTCCTTGCGGAATAAAGTTTAGGTGCCCGGAGGCGAAAACGCCCGGTGGGTGCCTGACAGTTATCAAGGAGCGTGCCAACAGGTTTCAGAACCAGTGAAACCGGTGAGTTCGCTAATGCGCAGAGCTGAATTCGGGATGACTTACGGTGATTCATAGCGAATGTGCGCAAGAAGTTGCGCAGTGGTGCGCAACTTCTTGCGCACTCGCCTGAAGCCCTTGTCGCCTCTAGTGTGTAGCGGGATTGATGGCCGCGGATCATCAACAAGTGCGCAACTTCTTGCGCATCAAGGCCTGATGCCATCACCCGCTCATTTGAAACGATCCTGCGTTACTGAGGGTCAATCACTCACACCCGCAGACCTGCGTCTGAAAATTCCTCAAACCGAGTGAGACCGAACGACATGAAAATTCTGATGGTTCTGACCTCCCACGATCAATTGGGCAACACCGGCAAGAAAACCGGCTTCTGGCTGGAGGAGTTCGCTGCCCCGTATTACGTGTTCAAGGATGCCGGCGCGCAGCTGACACTGGCCTCGCCCAAGGGTGGCCAGCCGCCGCTGGATCCAAAGAGCGACGAGCCGGACGCGCAGACTGAAGCGACCGGGCGCTTTCGCAAGGATTCTGCGGCGCAGTCGGCGCTGGCTTCGACGGTGACGCTGGACTCTGTGAAAGCGGCGGATTTCGATGCGGTGTTTTACCCGGGCGGTCATGGGCCGTTGTGGGATCTGGCCGAGAATCGTCATTCCATCGCGTTGATCGAGGCGTTTTATAACGCGGGCAAACCGGTGGCGGCGGTGTGTCATGCGCCGGGTGTGTTGCGCCATGCCAAAGCGCCGGACGGTGAGCCGTTGGTCAAGGGCAAGCAGGTGACCGGGTTTACCAACAGTGAGGAAGAGGCGGTGCAGTTGACGAATGTGGTGCCGTTTTTGGTTGAGGATGAGTTGAAGGCCAAGGGCGGGATTTTTTCGAAAGGGCCGGATTGGTCGGTTTACACCCGTGAGGATGGGTTGTTGCTGACGGGGCAGAATCCGGCTTCTTCGGAAGAGACGGCTTTTGCGTTGCTTTCGAGATTGCGCTGAGGTTTTTTTAAGATCAAAAGATCGCAGCCTTCGGCAGCTCCTACAGGGGGAGTGCGCAGCAAAATGTAGGAGCTGCCGCAGGCTGCGATCTTTTCAGCGGTTACCCGAAAGCGCGGCCAGGCTCTCTTCAATTGAGCGCTTTTGGGTTTCGGCATATAAGCCCAACTCGTCGATGGTCGTGCGGCCCAGTGCCTGTTCGAATGCCTGTCGGTTGGAATGCTCGCCATAGTGCGTTTGCGCGGCATCGCCAAGGTTCGACTGAAAAATCCCCGCCGCGCTAACCGGCAGGAAATCTTCGTACACCAGCGGTTCTGCCTTCACGTAGCCATCGCGCAGTAATTGCTCCAGTGACGCGTCGCCAAGTCCTCCCGCCGCCAGTCCTTTTTCCGTAGCGAAATAGCGAAAATACGCCAAACCTTGTTCGCGCATGCCCTCGACGCTGTCAGGAAATTCGCCAAAGTGCTGAGTCATCAGCGCGTTGTAGTGTGCGGCGTTGGCTTCGTTGGGGAAGTCCCCCAGTTCATCGCGAGCAGCATTCAACAGTAAGTCATACAGTGCGCGACCCTTGGGTGTGAGTGCTGCACCGCGCTGTTCGATTTCGCCGAATCGCGCGCTGTGGCTGCCTTGGATTTCGTCTTGATCGGTGAAGGCGATTGGCTCATCCAGCGCTTTGAAACTGGTCTGGCGCAGCAGGATCGGGCACTGCCTGCGTGGCGGGCCTTCGATCACGGCTTTCGGGGTGATGCCATGGGCGGGCATTTGCTCTTGCACCCGGTCGATGTCCAGCGTGCGCGGCGTCAGGTGGTTGATGTGCGGGCCTTTGAAGGCGACTACGTCGGCAATCAATCGATGTTGGGCGCTGAGCGTCTGGTACTGCGCGGCGGTGACCGTTGCGCTGTGATGCCAGCGAAAAGTTTCCAATGCCTGTAGGACGAATTCCTGCGCTTCGCTTTCCATCAGTCCACCCGCCGTTTCTGCCTGGGAAATCAGAAGCAACGCCGTAGGGGTAAAGATCGAACGCTTGGCCAGCACGGATTCAGCAAAGGTGCGCAGCTCAGGGTCTTTGATCAATTCCAGTCGTAGCAACGACGTGAAGACTCGAAACGGGCTGACTTGCAGCGAATCCTCATGCACCGCGCGAAACGCCGTGGAATGCACCGGCACACCCGCCGGCGTCAGGTCGTAATAACCCACCGGTTGCATGCCCATCACCGCAAACAGGCGGGCGAGGGTGGCCAGTTCGGTCGCAGTGCCGACGCGGATGGCACCGTGGCGTTCCATGTCCAGCCGTTCGATTTCGCCGGTGCTTTCCAGTTGCCAGGCAATTTGCGTGTCCCGGTCAAGAACGCTGCGATTAGTCTGTTCGACCAGCTCCATCAGCGCGCCGTACAGCGGCACCTCTTCGCGGTACATGTCGGACATCGCTTTTGAGAAGCGTTGGCGGATCAGGTCGGGGCTGACGAACGGCTGCACGGTCATGAAAAAAATTCCTGCCACGGTCACGTATTGGATAGATGAAAAGATCGCAGCCTTCGCCTACGTCGGCAAACGAAGAATCCTACGAACTTCATTCTGCCAACGACTGATCCACCAGTTCGATCCAGTGCATGACTGGCGTGCGGCCGGCGCTGGCCAAGTGACTTTGGCAGCCGATGTTGGAGGTGACGATCAGCTCAGGGCGACCGCTCTCCAGCGCATTGAGGCGGTTGTCGCGCAGTTGCCGGGCCAGCACCGGTTGGGTCAATGAGTAAGTCCCTGCTGAACCGCAGCACAAATGGCCATCGGGGACAGCGGAGAGGTTGAAACCGATGCGGGACAAGACTGCTTCGACGGCGCCGCCAAGTTTCAACGCGTGCTGCAAGGTGCACGGGCAATGCACGGCGATGCGTCGTTCGCTGGCGGAACACACTTGCTCCAGCGGTTCATCGCCGAGGATCTGCACCAGATCCACGGCCATTTCGCTGATGCGCTGCGCTTTCGCCGCGTAGCCCGGATCGTCCGCGAGCAAATGCCCGTAATCCTTGATGAACGCGCCGCAGCCGCTGGCCGTTTGCACAATTGCTTCGGCGCCGTTTTGCAGATGTGGCCACCACGCGTCGATGTTCTGTCGGGCGCGGGCGAGGCCTTTGGCTTGGGCGTCGAGGTGATAATCCAGCGCACCGCAACAACCGGCCTCGGCCACCGGCGTGACGCTGATGCCCAAGCGATCCAGCACCCGCGCCGTCGCGTCGTTGGTGTTCGGCGACAAACCCGGTTGCACGCAGCCTTCGAGCAACAACACACGGCGAGCATGCCGAGGGGCAGGGCGCGAACCGTTGACCAACAGATGCTGCGGCAGTTTGCTCTCAAGCAAGCGCGGCAGCAGCGGGCGAAACGTTGTGCCCACTCGCAGCAGTCCTTTGAACAGTCGCGGATTCGGCGCCAATGCGCGTAGGCCTTCGCGTAATAGACGTTGAGCCGCCGGGCGCGGCACCGCGCCGTCGACCACCGCGCGGCCGATGTCGAGCAAGTTGTGATAGTCGACGCCGGACGGGCAGGTGGTTTCGCAGTTACGGCACGACAGGCAGCGATCCAGATGCAATTGTGTCTGCGCGGTTGGCGGCGCGCCCTCGAGCACCTGCTTGATCAGGTAGATGCGCCCGCGCGGGCCGTCGAGTTCGTCGCCGAGCAATTGATAGGTCGGGCACGTCGCGTTACAGAAACCGCAATGCACACAGGTGCGCAGGATTTTTTCCGCCTCGGCGGCGCGGGGCAACTGTCGCGATTGTTCGCTGAGGGTGGTTTGCATGGCTAGAACTCCGCGTACATCCGCCCGGGGTTGAACAGTCCTTGCGGGTCAAGTTGCGCTTTGAGCTGGCGGTGATAGCGCAGCAATGTCGCGGGCAAAGGCTGAAACGGTGATTCGCTGGCGCCATGGGTGAAACAGGTCGCATGGCCGCCGAGTGACTGGGCGAGGGCATGAATGTCGGCGCTGGAGGATTTCAGCCAGCGTTGCGCGCCGGCCCAGTCGATCAGTTGCTCGCCGGGCAAGTCCAGCGGCCCGAGATTGTTTGGCAGCGACAGGCGCCACAGCGGCTGGCCTTCGTCGAAAAAGCTCAGGCGCTGCTCATTCAAATCACGCCAGAACACCGAGTCCAACGCCTCGCCACCGAGGCGTTGATGCGCTGCGGTCACCGAGCCTTCGCCGCCCTCAAGACGCAGATAAAGGCTTTCGCCATCGTGACACGCGGCGCTGATCGGCAACGGTTGCTGGCCCCACTCGGCCAGTTTGGCCAGTGCCCGTGCACAGTCGATATCGAGGCGAATGCTCAGGCATTGGCGGGGTTTGGGCAGGACTTTCAGCGAGACCTCGGTGAGCACGCCGAGGCAGCCGAAACTGCCGGCCATCAGCCGCGACAGGTCATATCCGGCAACGTTTTTCATCACTTCACCGCCGAAACGCAAATGCTGACCGAGGCCGGTGATAACGCGCGTGCCAAGCACGAAATCCCGCACTGAACCCGACCACGGTCGCCGTGGCCCGGACAATCCTGCCGCGATCATCCCGCCAACCGTGGCACTGTCGGCCAACGACGGTGGTTCGCATGGCAACATTTGCCCATTTTCATCCAGCGTCGCGAGCAGTTCGGACAACGGCGTGCCGGCGCGCGCAGTGATCACCAGTTCGGTGGGATCGTAAGCCACGATGCCGCGATGCGCGCGAGTGTCGAGCACTTCACCGGCCACCTCGCGACCGAGAAACGCCTTGCTGTTGCCACCCTGGATTTTCAGCGGTGTGGCATTGGCCCGCGCTTCGTTGACCTGATCGAGCAAGGCGTCGACGTCAGCCATCAGAAACGCTCCAGTTCGGGGAAGGGCAGTTGCCCGGCATGAATGTGCATCGCACCGAATTCAGCGCAGCGGTGCAGAGTCGGAATGTTTTTGCCGGGGTTGAGCAGGCCTTTCGGGTCGAACGCGGCTTTTACCGCGTGAAACAGGCTCAGTTCGTCGCTGTTGAATTGCGCGCACATCTGATTGATTTTCTCGCGGCCGACACCGTGTTCGCCGGTGATGCTGCCGCCGACCTGCACGCACAGTTCGAGAATTTTGCCGCCCAAGGCTTCGGCGCGATGCAGTTCGCCGGGTTGGTTGGCGTCGAACAGGATCAGCGGGTGCATGTTGCCATCGCCGGCATGGAACACGTTGGCCACGCGCAAGCCGTATTCTTCGCCGAGGCGGGCGATGCCTTGCAAAACGCCGGGCAATTCGCGGCGCGGGATGGTGCCGTCCATGCAGTAATAATCGGGTGACAGCCGACCGATGGCCGGGAAGGCATTTTTGCGGCCGGCCCAGAAACGCACGCGCTCGGCCTCGTCGCGGGCCTGGCGCACTTCGGTGGCGCCGGCCAGATTCATGACCTCGCGCACGCGTTGGCAATCGTCGTGGACGTCGGCTTCGACACCGTCGAGTTCACACAGCAGAATCGCCTCGGCATCCACCGGATAACCGGCGTGGATAAAGTCTTCAGCGGCGCGGATGGCGAGGTTGTCCATCATTTCCAGGCCGCCGGGAATGATCCCCGCCGCGATGATTTCAGCGACCGCACGACCAGCCTTTTCCACCGAATCGAAACTGGCCAGCAGCACTTTCGCCACTTGTGGTTTGGGCAGCAGTTTGACCGTGACTTCGGTAATGATCCCGAGCAAACCTTCGGAACCGGTGAACAGCGCGAGCAGGTCGAAACCTGGCGAGTCGAGGGCGTCGGAGCCGAGGGTCAGGCGTTCGCCTTCGATGGTCAGCACTTCGATTTTCAGCAGGTTGTGCACGGTCAGGCCGTATTTGAGGCAATGCACGCCGCCAGCGTTTTCGGCGACGTTGCCGCCGATGGAACAGGCGATTTGCGAGGATGGATCCGGCGCGTAATACAAACCGAACGGCGCGGCGGCCTGGGAAATCGCCAGATTGCGCACCCCGGGTTGAACCCGCGCGATACGGGCGGCGGGGTCGATGTGCAGGATGTTGTTGAAGCGTGCCATCACCAGCAGCAGGCCTTTTTCCAGCGGCAAGGCGCCACCGGATAAGCCGGTGCCGGCGCCACGAGCGACCACCGGGACGTTGTTTTGGTGGCAGAGTTTGAGCAGGGTTTGCACTTGCTCGATTCGCCGGGGCAGGGCGACCAGCATGGGTGTGGTGCGGTAGGCGGAGAGGCCGTCGCATTCGTAGGGTTTGAGTTCTTCTTCGCGCCATAAAATGTCGAGATCGGGGATGGCTTGTTGCAGGGTTTTCAACAGTTGGACTTTATTAACGTCCGGCAGCGCGCCGTCGAGGCGTTCGTCATAAAGAATGTTCATCTCACCCAACCCTGTGCCAACCTCAACTCTTTAGAGCAATGAAACTTATGCTGGTGAGAAGAACTATTGTGGCGAGGGGATTTATCCCCGATGGGCTGCGCAGCAGCCCCAGTTCTGTCATCCAGTTTTTTCAGGCAAACCGCATTCAATGGATTGGGGCCGCTGCGCAGTCC
>NZ_JASCPK010000063.1:0-31890 GCF_029959385.1 Pseudomonas sp. PS01303 | reverse complement strand
GGGATTTATCCCCGTTTGAGTGCGCAGCGCTCACAAGATTTTGGGGCCGCTGCGCAGCCCAGCGGGGATAAATCCCCTCGCCACAAAAATCCCCTCACCACAAAAGCCCCCTTGGCCACAGAAGCCCCTTGGCCACAGAAGGCACTATCCCCATTTGACCTCCGCAAACCCGACTATCGCCGAGACCCACCATGACCGAAGCCATCCTGCTGGAACGTGAACGCGGTTTGCTCACCCTGCGCCTCAACCGCCCGGACAAGAAAAACGCCCTCACTCGCGCGATGTACAGCCGCCTCGCCGAGGCCCTGAAGCGTGCCGACAGCGACCCCGAAATCAACGCCGTGCTGATCACCGGCAGCGCCGAGTGCTTCACCGCCGGCAACGACATCGCCGACTTCATCCAGCAACCGCCCTCCGACCTCGACAGCCCGGTGTTTCACTTCATGCTCAACCTGCTCGAATGCCGCAAACCGGTCATCGCCGCAGTGGCCGGCGCGGCGGTGGGCATCGGCACCACGTTATTGCTGCATTGCGATCTGGTTTACGTGGCCCGCGATGCACGGTTGCGCATGCCGTTCGTTAACCTCGGTTTGTGCCCAGAATTCGGCTCCAGCCTGATCCTCCCGCGTTTGCTCGGCCAAGCCAAAGCGTCGGAGTTGCTGTTGCTGGGCGAAGGCTTTACCGGTGAACAAGCGGCGCAATGGGGCATTGCCACCGAGGCGCTGGGCAATGGCGATGCGGCGTTGAGCAAAGCGCGGGAAATGGCGCTACGTTTCGATGATTTGCCGGCAGATGCGGTACGCATCAGCAAGCAACTGATGAAGGCGCCGGATCGTGAGTTGATCCGCAAAGTGATCGAAGAGGAGGGCGTGTTGTTCACCCAGCGCCTGAAGTCGCCAGAGGCATTGGCGGCGTTGACCGGGTTTATCAAACGGCATTGAAAAATCGCAGCCTGCGACGGCGCCAACCAATGGAGCTGCGACTGGCTGCGATTTTTATCGATCATCACTTTGCATGCAGTCGCAATACGAAACCTGATGAATCATGATTGCGACCAGCGACGAGGATCTTTCCATCGTCCTGCAGTGCAACCGTGGTCGCGTATTGCATGCCGCTGCCAAAGTGGAACCGCGACCAGCCAACCCCGTTAAAGGTCAGGTCTCGGTTCGCGTCAATATATCTGGCCGCAGTAATGTCGTAATTATCGAAATCCTTTCCGATGGCTCCGACGACGACAATTTTCCCATCGGGTTGGCGAACGCCACTGTTAAAACCATTTAGCGCACCTGGAACAAATTCCTCATAGTAGAGTTTGCCTCCGTTGAACTGGATATTGGGAGTGCCATTTGATTCGATACTGGTCATCACAGCGCTAAAGGGAAAGCTCATCATGTTGCCAATGCCCAGGATGCGTTGGTTGGGTTGCTGAACCATGTAATGAATATTCGGGTCGCGACCGTTGATGGTGACGAATCCGTTAGCGCCGAACTCTGAATCAAGACTCCCGTCAGGGTTGTGACGCGTGAAGAGGGCAAACGTGGTGGTATATTCTGGTCTGACCGAACCGGAGCACACGTACTTGCCATCGGCTTGCACGAGGATGCCGTGAAGAGCGGTTCTCCCCAGAGGATAATCGGGGTGAACCACGACGATGTAGCCCTTCTGGTCAAGGCTCAAGTCTAGAGAACCATCGGCATTAAGCCGAATAATCAAACTGTGCGCCGTCTTGAAGTCGAAATCGTGAACCTTGCAGGCGAGGATTTTGCCGTCTGGCAGAATCTCCATCGTAACGGGAGACGCGCTACCGCCGGCGCGCGAGGTCGACCACGGCTGTTTTTTTTCTTTTGTCGTCGATACCGGACTTAACGTATGACCAGCAGGTGGCGCTAGATCAATATCCACATTGGAATATCCATCGGTTCCAAAACCGGAATCCAGTTTGCCGTCAGTGTCATATCGGGCAAAAGTCAGTGCTTCAAAGCTCACGCTAGAGGATGACCGACCAGTCCAGACAATTTTTCCGTCGCTCTGCAAATGGATCGAGGGGCGGCCGTAAAAGACCTTGCCCGCGATTTCTCCAATCACCAAACCATTGCTGCCATACGAGTTGTCTGGTGTGCCGTCAGGATTGAGCCGCCCCAGAAAGTACGCCAGTATAAAAAAGTTGTCGTTTCCGCTTACTCCGGTGAAGTAGATTTTTCCATTCGTGTCGACAAGAACGCAGGTGATTTCGGATACCGAATACTTCGGCACGACGATCTGCGACAAGCCCTTGGTTGCAAACGTTTCATCCAGCTGTCCTGCTTGATTCAAAGTTGTGGCGGACATGAGCATTTCCTTTTGCGTTGACGTGAGAAAAGCGTTCAATCCTGCGATTCAAGAAGCGAGGGTGTGCAGGCGCAGGCAGAGCAAATCCAGTGGTCAGCCGTGATGACGAATGACGGCTGCACTGCTGTGGTGTTCTCCCGCAAGGACAATCTGCCGTAGAGGCTGGATGGCAATGCTGGTGGTGAAATTGAGGATGCCTTCCGTGGAGGTATCGGTCAGTCCGTCTTCGCCGAACTCCAGATCCATCAAGCCTTGCGGCGTTACCCGACCTGCCAGACTTAATGCGCGCGTATTCAGTTCGCCAGCGGTGACAATGGCTTGTTCGCTATCCAGTTCGGCGCAGTTCAACTGCAGGCTGAGAAACGGTCGCTCAACGATGAGCGAGTTGCCGAGATTGAAACTGGCGTCGCGACTGGCGTCGGGCATCAGCCTGTTTACATAGCCTCTGACGGTGGAACCACTCGTGGTAAACGATCCGACCACCACCGGCTTGTCATCAGCCTGTAGCAACAGCGCGCTGAGTCGTAGTGTTCCGCCGTCTATTTTGAACAGATAGAAGCCCTTGCCGGCGAATGCCGGGTTGAGTGCGCCGGTTTCGTTGAATTCGGCGACAAATCCCTGATTGCCGCTGTTACCGGCCACCAGAATGTTGCCATTGGCGCGGATGCGCAAATCGACCGAGGCAGTGCTCTGCTGGTCGATCTGAAAGAAGGTGTAACCCTGCAGATTGAAGCGATTGTCCAGTTGCCCTTCCGGCGTCAATTGAATCAGAAGACCCTGGTCGCGATAGGGCGAACGACCACGGCTGTTGTAGGCCAGCAGGATTCGTCCATCTGCGCGAGCGGCAATCGAGAGACTGGCGGAAACATTCGGGTTGTTCGATTGGTCATCAGTGGGGTTCAGATCCGCGGTCAGTGGTTCTTTGAAGATAAACACACCGTTTTGTGCAAACGTCAGATCGATCGAACCACCGGCATTGAAACGTGCAATTGCGGGGTAGTGACGGAGTGGCAGACCGTCTTCCTGGATGTACCCGGTCACCAACAACTTATCGGCACTCAGTTCAGTGATGCCTGTAGGAATCGAGTCGATTTCACTGCCTGCAAATCCCCACTGCGAGTAACCGTTCGCGCCAAATGACGTGTCGATCAAACCGTCCTTTTGCAGACGGAACAGTTTGAAGTCGCGTCCATCTCGGAGCACTCCGATAATCTTGCCTTGCTGTGCGCCAGGAGTTTTTAGAACTGCGATGGCTTGAACCCTGTCACCCTCAAGCAGCGTCGATCCATTGATGCCGAAATTCCTGTCCAGATCACCTGCGCGTTGTGTGTGGTTCAACGTCCTGTTCTCCAATGATGAGACGATGCTCATCATGAGCCCGTGAAAATCATTTGATCGAAGAAAACGGCTCATGCCTACTGTCAGAAATTACAGGTCGTTAAACCCTTTGGGCATTAAATGGATTGCCGTTATGCATAAACAATTCTGTTTAATTAGCGGCTCAACTGTTGCCAGGAGCAAGGGGCAGGGGCAGGGGCAATTTCTGTGTAAGCAGAAAACAAAAAGCCCCGCCATTCACATGGCGGGGCTTTCGTTTTTCAACAACCAATCAATCAGACCTGTGGGTCGCCCACGTGCAGGATCTTCATGCCGTTGGTGCCGCCGGTGGTGTGGTAGCTGTCGCCCTTGGTCAGGATGACCCAGTCGCCTTTTTCCACAACGCCGCGTTTAACCAGCTCGTCGATCGCCTTCTGGCTGACTTCGTGCGGTTCCAGCGAAGCCGGATCGAACGGTACGGTGTACACGCCACGGAACATGGCTGCACGCGCCTGAGTTTCACGGTGCGGCGAGAACGCGTAGATCGGCACCGAGGAACGGATGCGCGACATGATCAGCGGGGTGTAGCCACTTTCGGTCAGCGCGATGATCGCTTTAACGCCCGGGAAGTGGTTGGCGGTGTACATGGTCGCCAGTGCGATGCTTTCGTCGCAACGGGTGAATTCCTTGCCGATGCGGTGGCTGGAAGTCTTGCCGGTCGGGTGCTTTTCAGCGCCGACGCAGATGCGCGCCATCGCTTGAACCGCTTCCAGCGGATACAGACCTGCAGCGGATTCAGCAGACAACATCACGGCGTCGGTGTAGTCGAGCACGGCGTTGGCCACGTCGGACACTTCGGCGCGAGTCGGCATCGGGTTCTGGATCATCGACTCCATCATCTGGGTCGCGACGATCACAGCCTTGTTGTGGCGGCGTGCGTGCAGAATGATTTTCTTCTGAATGCCCACCAGCTCGGCGTCGCCGATTTCCACACCGAGGTCACCACGGGCAACCATCACCGCATCGGAAGCCTTGATCAGGCCGTCGAGGGTTTCGTCGTCTGCGACGGCTTCAGCACGTTCGATCTTCGCCACCAACCAAGCGGTGCCGCCGGCTTCGTCGCGCAGTTGACGGGCGTATTCCATGTCGGCAGCGTCACGCGGGAAAGATACCGCGAGGTAGTCGACTTCCATTTCAGCGGCGAGCTTGATGTCGGCCTTGTCTTTTTCAGTCAGGGCCGGAGCGGTCAGGCCGCCACCGCGACGGTTGATGCCTTTGTGGTCGGACAGCGGGCCGCCGATGGTCACGGTGCAATGCAATGCGTCGTCAGTTTGGGTGTCAACGCGCATGACCACACGACCGTCGTCGAGCAGCAGCTCGTCGCCTACGCCGCAGTCTTTAACCAGATCCGGGTAGTCGATGCCGACCACTTGCTGGTTGCCTTCGGTCAGAGGATGGCTGGTGGAGAAGGTGAACTTGTCACCGATCTTCAGCTCGATCTTCTTGTTGGCGAATTTGGCGATACGGATTTTCGGGCCTTGCAGGTCACCCAGCAGGGCGACGAAGCGGCCGTGCTTGGCGGCAATGTCACGCACCAGTTTCGCGCGAGCCTTGTGCTCGTCGGGGGTGCCGTGGGAGAAGTTCAGACGGGCAACGTCCAGGCCAGCCAGAATCAGCTGTTCGAGAACTTCCGGCGAGTTACTGGCCGGGCCAAGGGTAGCGACGATTTTGGTACGACGGACGGACATGCAAAGACTCCTGAGTTCAAGCGCAAGCGAAGGCTACTATGCTCTTGGGGTGTAGTCATTGTTCGAATGCACTACTTTTTGTGAAGGGCTTTGTTAATAGTTTCTTTATTGAACGCCATGAACGCGACAATCGGCACAAACCGTTCTGAAGATTTTCGACGCAAGGTCGATACAGAGCACAAGACAGGAGAACCCCCATGCGATTGTTGCCCATTGCCGCCCTTGCCCTCAGCGTCCTCGCCGTCACGGGCTGCACCCGTTGGTCGATGAACCACCATTTGAACAACGCCTACAGCGCCTACGATCGTGGCAATTGCGAGCAGGTCATGCTCGAACTGTCCAAGGTCGAACGCGCCAGCCGTGCCCGCCCGTACGTGTGGCCGGAAGTGTCGATGATGCGCGGTCAGTGCCTGGAACGGCAAAGTATGTTTGTCGATGCCGCGCAGACCTATCAGTTCATCATCGCCTCGTACCCCAACAGCGAATACGCCTACCGTGCCCGCGCCCGTTTGGAGACCCTGCAAAGCCTGGGTCATTACCCAACGCGCAGCGCCGCAGCGGTTGTACGTCCAACACGTTTCTGATGACAGTTGTCATACAAAATCTGGCCGTGCGTACAGGCTGAGCTATAGTCGAATGATCCGGATTTAGAGCGCTGTCTCTATCCGGGGCAACACCTGCGACTGGCAAGTGGTCAAGTGACGGCGACGTAGCGACCGTCACACCGGAAGCGGGGAGAGCGGGCCTGCCGAACAGGTTCGTTCCGAAGCAAAGGTGCGGCTCTGTGACGGAGCCCTGCATGGCGAACTGCGCATGTTTACCGACCGCCGGATTGAACGGCACCAACTGCCGTACTTCTTGAGAGTGTTCAACAGCGTCACCGACAAACCGATTGGCTTTCTCGGCAACGTTTCAGAAGACGGGCTGATGCTTATCAGCCAGTTACCGATGATGATCGGAGTTGATTTCGCGCTACGTCTGAAAATCCCCATGGGTGATGGTTGCCACCAGGTCATCGACTTTTCGGCGTGCTGTTTGTGGTGTCACGAGGATGCAACCCCGCAACATTACGATGCTGGTTTCAGTTTGCACCGACCGCCTGCCGAGTATGGGCAACTGGTGCGAGCGTTGAAGCAGTACTTCAGTTTTCAGCCGTTGCCGGCGTCTGCCTGATAATGGGGAAATTCAGCCTGCGGTAGCTCAGGGCAGTGCGCATAAATGTGGCTGCCGCAGACTGCAAATTCTAAGTTTTATTAGCAATCGCTCGTTCACTATCCAATGTTTTTTCAGCTAGCAACAATCCCATCTCGCTCAATTGATATATTGCCATTGCCAAATGGCGGGGCTTATCTTCCAAACTGTCCGCTAGATCCAGCAAAAGAATACTCACAGACGAAAACGTTTCATAGGTCTGGATAGCGATAGCTTCGGAATTGATTTCTGGAGAAACCATAAACATTTGCATACCTCGGTCTACGGAGTTACGGGAAGGTATATCAGGTTTTAAATAGTGGTCTAAAGCGCGTTCAGCTGCTTCGTGGAGTTTTCTTGAGTCTTGTGAAGCATACGGGGAAGTATCAGTAGGATCTATTTCAGGTGGATTTGGTGTAATTTTAAACATTGCCTTGTTTCCTTGTTTGATGACACCACACGCTTCGCGACTAAGGGAAGGGTGGCGGCTATGCGCAGGTTAGTCGACCGGTGGAAACAAGGCTTTTCCGGCGCGCCCTAGGGCGCCCTGCACATAGCCACCATCAAGTGCGGGTATGAAAACCCTACGAGATGATGTGATGCACCTTGTTAATCCACCGGGCGACTAAACCCGATCGCTGGTCGTCAGCGACATGCATCAATTTAATGGGCGGCACCTAGCGTGTAAGTCAGTCAGTTCTGATGGGAGTGTAGGGAACGGCGCCAAGCGTTGTAGTCCGAATCCCCCGGCAAGACATGCTCCGAATCATGGAGAGCTATGCTTTTTTAAATCAGTTCGGAAGTTTTAGGGAGGGTGCCAAGTAGCTGTATAGCTACTTGGTATTAAATTATTAGTGGCAGGTCTTGTTTGGGTGTGACTTGAGTGATTTTAAAAACCTTTCATGCTTCTGTTGCAATAAGCGTTGTCATTTTTTTACTCTGAGTTTGGCGAAGCCCTGTTTAATGTAGCCGGCATTTTCACCAATTATACTCAGTGCACCTCGGATGTTTTCACCAACCTCATTTAAACCCTCCTTCTCTGCGTGCAGCGTCAATTCCATGATGGCGGCCTCTAGACCCAATTGATTCTGATACATCCTTTCCAATAAATCAGACAGCGAATATTCATCTGGCATTGGTTCGACTCCGTTCGAGAAAAGACAAGCATAGCAACGGTTTTCGGGTGCAGCGCTTTGAAAATTGTTTACGTCTTTCTATTGAACAGGCTGTAGATCGGATCAGTAGTCCGTTGAAAATGCTGCGTGGGAATAAACCACCTTCAAAACGTACCAGCCTTCTTCCAGCTCAAGTAACGCGTCACCAACTCAGTCCCTAACGACTGTGGCCGCACATCCAGCGTATGAACGCCATGTGCGGTCAACCTTTCATGGCATTCATTGCGCGCATTCAGATAGTCCACGGTGCCGCAATAGGTCAACGCTTCATCCAGTGTCTGAACGGTGCTCTGCGGCACTTGATCAAGTACGCCTTCACGCAGGCTCGCCACCAACACTCGATGCTGCTGGCTCAAGCGTTTGACGGCGGTGAGCAGTTCCTCGTCGTCGTCATCGCGCAGGTTGGTGACCAGTATCACCAGCGCCCGACGCTTTTGCCGCGACAGCAGTTGGCTGACGGCCGCTTGATAGTCCGCCGTGCGCTGAGTGCTTTGCAGGTCGTAGACACTGTTGAGAACGATATTGAGCTGACCCGCACCTTTAACCGGTGCGAGGTAATGCGGTTGCGCATTGGCCAAAGTACACAAACCCACCGCATCGCCCTGACGCAGGGCCACGTAGCTGAGCAGTAAACAAGCATTCAGCGCATGGTCGAAGTGCGAGAGTTCGTCGTCCTGGCTACGCATGCGGCGGCCGCAATCGAGCATGAAGATGATCTGCTGATCGCGTTCGTCCTGATATTCACGGGCAATCGGTGTGCGCTGGCGGGCGGTGGCTTTCCAGTCGATCTGGCGCAGGCTGTCGCCTTCGCGAAATTCGCGCAGTTGATGAAATTCCAGACCCTGACCACGGCGCTGCTTTTGCCGCACGCCGAGCTGACTGAGCCAGTTGTCCACGGCCAGCAGTTCACCGCCGTAGAGGCGGGCGAAGTCCGGGTAGACGCGGGTGTGATCGGTGACGTCGAGCAGGCGTTTGCCTGTCCATAAACCCAGCGGGCTGGGCAGGTTGATTTCGCAGCGTTCAAAGCTGAAATGACCGCGCTGGAGGGGGCGCAGGCGGTAGCCGACATGGCTGATTTTACCGGGCTGCAGTTCGACGCTGAGCGGCAGGTTTTCGAAGCTCAGGCCTTCCGGGACATGATCGAAGATGTGCAGGTGCAGGGGCTCGGTGAAGGGGTGTTCAACGTCCAGGCGGATTTCGCTCCAGCGACCAAGTGCGAGGCTGCCGGGCATGTGCCGTTTGACGTGGATGTCGGGCAGGCGTTTGAGGCACAGGGCATCGATGCCGGCCAGGGCCAGCAGGGCGAGGAGCAAGCCCCAGGTGATCGCCGGCAGGCTTGGCGGGAGGGCGATTTGCAGTGCCTGCAAGGTGCCCAGGGCGATGCCGATGGCCATGAGCAGTGTTAGCCAGATTAGTAAGAGTTTTGATGGTTTCATGGCTTGGCACCGGGCTGTTTGTTGCAAAGATCGCAGCCTTCGGCAGCTCCTGCATGAGTGATGTGTAGGAGCTGCCGGAGGCTGCGATCTTTTCTGCCCAAAACGGATTTCACAGGCGCGGCGCCGGGATCTGGTCGAGCAGTTGTTGCAATACCTGATCGACTTGCAGGCCTTCGATGTCCAGTTCCGGGGCGATGCGTACGCGGTGGCGCAGCACGGCCAGCGCGCAGCCTTTGATGTCGTCGGGGATGACGAATTCGCCGCCGCGTAACAGGGCGCGGGCGCGGGCGCAGCGCACCAGGGCAATCGAGGCGCGAGGCCCGGCGCCGAGGGTCAGCCCCGGCCAACTGCGCGTGCTGCGCGCCAGTCGTACGGCGTAATCGAGGACTTGATCGTCCAGCGGCAAATCATTGGCAATGCGTTGCAGCGCTTGCACGTCCTTGGCTTGCAGCACGGTGCGCAACGGTTGCACATCAAGCATGTCGGCGCGGGTCGAGCGACTGACCTGACGCACCATGTTCAACTCCTGATCGGCGTCGGGGTAATCCATGCGCACCTTGAGCATGAAGCGGTCGAGTTCGGCTTCGGGCAGCGGGTAAGTGCCTTCCTGTTCAATCGGGTTTTGCGTGGCCAGCACCATGAACGGCTGAGCGATGGGCAGGGCGCGGCCTTCGAGGGTGACTTGCCTTTCTTGCATCGCTTCGAGCAGCGCCGCCTGGGTTTTCGCCGGGGCGCGGTTGATCTCGTCGGCCAGCAGCAAATTGGTGAACAGCGGGCCTTTGCGCAATTTGAACTGCTCGGTTTGCAGGTCATAGACGGCATGACCGGTGACGTCGCTGGGCATCAGATCCGGGGTGAACTGGATACGCGCGAACTCGCCACCGAAGCAGCGCGCCAATGCACGCACCAGCAAGGTTTTACCCAGCCCCGGCACACCTTCGAGCAGCACGTGGCCACCGGCGATCAGTGCGGTCAGCACGTCGTCGATTACCTGATTCTGGCCAATCAAAGCTTTCTGCAATTCGCTGCGAACCGCTTGCGCCAGTTGGCTGGCGCGCTGGCGTTGCTGGGCGGCGTGGCTGGCGCTGCCGGGCTCGGTCTGTTCACTCATAGCGTGTTCCTCAAGGTTTGCAGGTGGGCGACCTGACGGCAGAACTCGGCGCTGGACAAACGCTGGTTCGGAACCGGGCTCAGGGCCTGGCTGATGGCGCGGGTGGGCTGGCGGGTCAGGCGTGACAGTGCCAGCCATTGTTCGGCAACGTTCAATCGATCAAAACCGGGATGGCGACGGCGCGCGCGACGCAACACGTCTTGTTGCAAGGCTTGCAGCAGCGCTTGCTGACCGTTGTGGCGCAGCAGGAAATCCGCGCTGGCACGCAGGTGTTCCTGCAATTGTCGGCGGCCGCTCGGCGCCGGTGCCTGAAGCGAGCCGTGGCGCACACCGACATGCCACAACCACAGGCCGATCAAGGCGAGCAGGGCGACGATGGCCTGCGGGAAGTAGCGCCAGAGCAAGGTCAGCAAGCCGTCGTGTTCGGTGTTGTAGATCAGCGTGACGTCGGTGTCGGCGCTCAGGTACCAGAGCAGCCAGGCATTGTCGTATTGAGCGATGGTCTGGCTTTTCCACAGCTCGGCGTCAGTGACCACGGTGATCGAGCCGAGGCTGTAAGGCAGTTGCATCATGTGCGTGGCTTTGCCGCTGTTGGCCCAGGCTTGCGCGAGGTTTTTCGGGTCGTCGAGGTGGAAGTCCGTGTCGAACCCGGCATAGGCCGGCGCGTCTTCATCCTCCACATACAGCTTGGTCAATTTCGGGAAGGGGTCTTGCTCAAGGTCTTTGGGCGGATCCTTGAGATCCTTGCTCAAGGATTGATGCAGTTGCACGCGATCGAGCAGCAGGTCGTTGCTCTGTTTGGTCTGCTCATCCCACAACGATTCAGCGACAAACACCAGTCGCCCGCCGGCCCGCGTCCAGTTCAACACTTGTTCGACCTGACGTGGGGTCATGCGTGAGCGGTCGTTGAACAGCAGCAGCGTGTGTCGGCGTGGGTCGATATCCAGCAGCACGGAAAGGCTTTCGGCATGACTGACTTTGAGGCCGCGCTCACGCAAAAACATTTCCGCCGCCAGATACGGATTGGCTTGGGCAGCAGGGGACGGGCCGTGATCGACTTCTTTCTGATAAGGCTTGGCCTTGAGAACCAGAAACACGCTCAATGCGATCAGCAGTGAGACGAGCACTGCGCCGACCCACCACAGGGTACGGCGATTCAACGGGCAGCTCCGTGGCCAAACAAGGCGCGCCAGCCGTCGCACAATTCCTGTTGCAGATGCGCTGCCGGGACTCGATGTCCGTAGGCCATGTTCTGCCAGTGCACAGTGAGGTTGCGACTGAAGGCGAGCAACTCCGGTCGCTGCAGTTGTTCTACGCGCGCCAGCACCTGATTTTCGGTGTCGGCAGGTTTCAGCGTCAGATCGAAGTCGTGCAGCAGATGGCTGAGCAGACCGCGATAGAGCAGGCTCAACGCCGCGCGCGGTTGGCTGAGCCAGAGTTGTTCGGCGCTGGCGGCGATGTCGTCGGGCAAGGTGTCGCGGTTCAAATCCAGACCGAACGCTTGCTGCGGCACCGCTCGTTTTGGCAGTGCTGGCAGTTTCGACCGGCGACTGACGAAGGCCCGGAGAAACTCGCGGTAGCGCCAGATCAGCCAACCGATCAAGGCAATCAGCACACCCCACAACAGCACCTCGATCAGCTTGGCCAGCACATTGAAGTGTCGACCGTCGAGCCAGCCCAACAGAGTTTTCAGCCATTGCGGTGCGTCGCCGGGTTTTGCGTCTTTGGCCGGCGCTGCCGGGTCTTCGCCAAAACGGTAGCGGGTGACCGATTCCTTGTTCTTGAACGGTGGTTGTTCGAGCAAGGCCTTGATGCTGTCGTGGGAGGCCTGACTGGTCAGCGGCTGATTTAACAAGCGCGGTGCATCCGGACGGGTGTCGGGTTCAGCCGCCCAGACCGAGGGCACATTCGGCAGCACCAGACAGATCGCCAGCAACAGACTGAGCACGCCGTTGTTCAGGCGCTGGCGCAAACGGCGGAACACCAGTTCGATGTCCCACGCTTCCAGTTGCGTGCGGCGGTTCAGATACAGGCTGAATCCGCAGGCGACGTAGATCGGTTCCCACACCACCAGCACCAGCGCATAAAAAGCGTTGGTCAGGTGTTCTAGCCAGCGCCATTCGTGATCGGCCGAGAGAATCAGCGACTGCCAGTCCCAATCGGTTTCCACTTGCTGCGGCAGCAACAGATAGAACAGCACCATCAAGCCGATCCACAGCGCAGTCTCCAGATGCACGCCAATGATGGTCAGCCATTGCGCCGCGCCGGCGTTGCGCTGCAACAGCACTTGCAGGCGTTGTTGGCGAGCGTTGCCGTCGAGGCCTTCGAGTTGCACCACCGGCAGCAGAAAGCTGCGGCTGAAGCTCAAGCGACGCCAGGTCAGGCTGGCCAGCAGTTGCGGTTTGAGCAGGCGCGGCCATTCGCGCAGTGCTTGTTTGAGGGTGGGCGTTTCGCCGAACAGCGCTTTGGACAGGATGTACAACGGCAGGCGTTCGTACGCCGGTTTCAGCCACCAGAAAATAAACACGGCCAGCGTCGGCGAATCCCAAAACACCAGGCTGAGCAGGGCGAACAGCGGCAAGGTGACGATCGCCCAACTGGTCATCAGCAAGCGTCGATGTTGCTGACACATGAGCACGCCCAGATCCATGGCTTCCCAAGTCGTGCGCGGGCGGATCACCACGGTGGCGTCACTCAGGCGCATGGCGTGTCCTTCCGGCGAACAGCAGATAGCACGCGACCAACGTCCAGAGTCCGGCGCCGACCAGGTATTTGGTCAGCGGCGCGACACTGGTTTTCGACGACCAATAGGCTTCGATAAACGCTGCGATCAGCAGGAACAACATCACTCCGCAGACCAGTAACACGCTTTTGCGCGCCGCGCGTTTCAGGGCCTCGGCGCGGGTCAGGCGCCCGGGCGCGATCAACGCCCAGCCGAGTTCAAGACCGGCCGCGCCGGCGAGAGCAATCGCCGTCAGTTCGAAAGCGCCATGGGCGATGACGAACGACCAGAAGGTCTCGCCGAAACCGATCTCGGTCAGATGCCCGGCCACCGCGCCGATGACCAGGCCGTTGTAGAACAGAAAGAATGCGCTGCCCACGCCCATCATCAAGCCGCTGGCGAAGGTCTGAAAGGCGATGCCGATGTTGTGCATCACGTAGTAACCGAACATCACCCAGTCTTCACTGGCTGCGCGTTCGGCGGGGCGCCCGAGGTGGCCGGCGACGGGGTCGTACATGCCTTGCATCTCGCGCACTTGATCGGCGGGAATCAGGTTGTAAACGAGGTCGGGAAACACATACACCAACACCCCTACGCCGATCAGGCTGCCGAAAAACAGCAGCGCGGCGACCAGCACAAACGGCCATTCGGCGCGCACCAGTCGGGGGAAATCGGCGAGGATAAAACTGAGCAGGTTGGCGCCGAGGCGACTGCGATGGCGGTACAGCTGTTGATGGCCGCGCAGCACGTGTTGCTGCAACGAGTCGATGAGAAAACTGCTGTAGCCGCGTTCCTGCGCCAACGCCAGATGTTGGCAAAGACGTCGATAGCTTCTCGGGAATCCGGCGATTTGCGAGGTGTCCTTGCCGCGTTCAAGGCGTTCGAGGGCCAGCGCAAAACGCTCCCATTCGGCCTTGTGGCGACTTTCGAAAAGGCTCTGCTTCATGTCGGGCCCAACAAGCCGCGCGCGATGCCATTGAGTTCGGCAACGGCTTTGGGCGCGGAGATATGCAGCGGCTGGGCGAGCAGGGCGGCCAGTTCATTGACCCGCGCCGTTGACAGTTCGCCTTGGCGTTCGGCAAAACCGAGCACTGCACGTTGTTCGCTTAGCGACAGCGGCACGGGCGAGCGCCGGGGTTCGGCGTCAGGCAATTGCGGGCGCGTCAGCGGGCGTTCGCTGTAAACCACCAGCGTGCCGGCAGCGATGTCGCCGAGGCGTTTGAAGGTCGGGTGTTGCAGGCAACTGAGGCTGCCGAGGAAGTAGCCGAACGGCAGCAGATCAACGAAGCGCAGCAGATTGCGCAACAACGAGGCCGACCAGCCAACCGGTGTACCGTCGTCGTGCACCACGCGCAGGCCCATCCACTGTTTGCCCGGCGAGCGTCCCTGCCGCAGCACCTCGAACAGCACCATGTACCACCAACTGATCGCAAACAGCAGCAGCGAACCGAGGCCCATGCCGAGCTTGCCGAGGAACGCCAACGCGATAAACAGCACGCCCATGATCACACCGCGAATGCCCAGATCGATGGCGAACGCCACGGCCCGTACCATTAACCCGGCAGGGCGCAGGGGCAGGTCGATGCCTTCCGGCGTTTCGACCTGATGCCGCGTATCCAGCGGCGGGGCCAGCGGTGCTTTCCTTGGCAGTGCTGTGGGCTCGAGCATGGGCTACCTGATGTCGCCTGTTCTGAGTGCAAGTGCGTCCGATGCTAGCAGCCTCTCGGGGGGAAACGACATAACTATGTATTGCACAGCATGTGTCGCCAGGTGTTTGAATGTTTCAAGACTGGCCGCGACGGCGGTTGAGCGCCTAGACTTTGCCGATCTTCAGTTCAGGATCCGCCCGTGACTTCAATCTTCTGGTACGACTACGAAACCACTGGCATCAATCCGCGTAACGACCGCCCGCTGCAGGTCGCCGGGATTCGCACCGACCACGAGCTCAACGAAATCGACGAGCCGGTCAACCTTTACTGCCAGCCCAGCGAAGATATCCTGCCGCACCCGGCGGCGTGCGCAATCACCGGCATCACCCCCAGTCAGCTCGCCGAAAAAGGTTTGAGCGAAGCCGATTTCATGACCCGGGTTCACGCGCAATTGGCCGCGCCCGGTACGTGCGGCGCGGGTTACAACTCCTTGCGTTTCGACGACGAGATGACCCGTTACAGCCTGTATCGCAACTTCTTCGATCCCTACGCCCGTGAATGGCAGGGCGGCAACAGTCGTTGGGATTTGATCGACGTGGTGCGCGCCGCTTACGCCTTGCGCCCGGACGGGCTGGTCTGGCCGACCGATGACGAGGGCCGCGTGACCCTCAAACTCGAACGTCTGACCGCCGCCAATAACATCGATCACGGCCATGCCCACGAGGCGTTGTCGGACGTGCGCGCGACCATTGCGCTGGCGAAACTGATCCGCGAGAAGCAGCCCAAGCTCTATGACTGGCTGTTTCAGTTGCGCAGCAAACAGAAGGTGATGGATCAGATTCGCCTGTTGCAGCCGCTGGTGCACATCTCCGGACGCTTCTCGGCAGCGCGCAGTTATGTCGGTGTGGTCATGCCGCTGGCCTGGCACCCGAAAAACCGCAACGCGCTGATTGTTTGCGACTTGCACCTCGATCCACAGGGCTTGCTCGATCTCGACGCACAAACCCTGCGCCAGCGTCTGTACACGCGCCGTGACGATTTGCTTGAGGGCGAATTGCCGGTGCCGCTGAAGATTATTCACATCAATCGCTGCCCGGTCGTCGCGCCGTTATCGGTGTTACGCGCCGACGATCAGCAACGATTGGGTCTGGACATGGCGCTTTATCAGGAACGCGCGCTGCGGCTAACTGACGCACAACAAGTTTGGAAAGATAAAATCGCCGCTATTTATGCCAGCGAAGATTTCACCCCGAGTGAAGATCCGGAACAACAGTTGTACGACGGATTTATCGGTGATCGTGATCGGCGTCTGTGTGAGCAAGTGAGAAACGCTGACCCGGCACATTTGGCACAAGAGCAATGGCCGTTCGATGATGAACGTTTGCCTGAATTACTCTTTCGATATCGCGCACGTAACTTTGCCGATACGTTGAATTCTGAAGAACAGGCACGCTGGAAATTATTGTGTCAGCAACGTTTGTCGGCCCCGGAATTCGGCGCGCCGAATACCTTGAAATCTTTTAGCGAGGCGGCCGAGCAATGGTTGCTTAGTGCTACGCCAGAGCAGAGCGCAGTGCTCAATGAATGGCAGAGTTATGTCCAGGCATTGCGCAAACGTTTGGGTCTTTGAAATCGAACATGTTTGTTACTAAACGTCAGGCATAAAAAAACGCCAGCATTCGCTGGCGTTTCTTTTTTCGCGGATCGCTCTGCGAAGGCGTTGCGGCTTAGCCCAGCAGGGTAGCCCAGCCTTCAACCACGTCGCCGCCCCACTTGGCTTTCCACTCTTTCAGAGTTTTGTGGTTGCCACCTTTGGTTTCGATGACTTCGCCGTTGTGCGGGTTTTTGTATTGTTTAACTTTGCGAGCACGCTTGGTGCCGGTAGTTTTTACTGCGCCGCCGCGTGGTGCTTTGGTTTTCGACTCTGGGTCCAGCAGCGCGATGATGTCACGCAGCGACTTGGAGTATTCGCCCATCAGGGTGCGCAGTTTGCCTTCGAATTCCAGCTCGGTTTGCAGTTTGTCGTCTTGCGACAGGTTCTTCAAACGGGCTTGCAGCTCTTTGATAGCTTCTTCGGTGGCGCGATATTCGTTGATCAAGGACATGATTACTACCTTAGTAGAATGCTGAATGACAGGGGACAGTGGCGCAATAATAGTCAGGCTGTTTCATCAAGTAAACATTTAACCGGGGTTTTTATTTAAATTAGTTACGAGAAATAGCCGCAAATTGATTGTTCAGTTAAATAGTGTGAAGCCGTCAGCACAGATATTCACAAATGTCTGTTTAACAATGCCAGCAAAGCGCCATCCCTCTGGCGTTTGTTTCCGTCAAAAAAGTGTGGGTATCAGGCGCCGACCACGCCAGCGCTCATCAATACTGCAGTTTTCCCGCGCAGTCGCTAGAATGGCGGCCTTTGCGAAGTTCTGGAGTCTTCCCCTCATGCGCACTTTTCGTCTGGTGATTTCTTGCCCGGACCGCGTTGGCATCGTTGCCAAAGTCAGTAATTTTCTGGCAGCCCACAATGGCTGGATCACCGAAGCGAGCCACCACTCGGATAATCAGGTGGGTTGGTTCTTCATGCGTCACGAAATTCGTGCCGATTCGCTGCCATTCGGTATTGAAGTATTGCGCGAGAAGTTTGCGCCGATCGCCGAAGAGTTCTCGATGGACTGGCGCATCACCGACACTGAGCAGAAGAAGCGCGTAGTGCTGATGGCCAGCCGCGAATCGCACTGCCTGGCGGACTTGTTGCACCGCTGGCACAGCGATGAGCTGGATTGCGAAATCTCCTGCGTGATTTCCAACCACGACGACCTGCGCAGCATGGTCGAGTGGCACGGCATCCCGTATTACCACGTCCCGGTCAATCCGCAGGACAAGCAACCGGCCTTCGACGAAGTGTCGCGTCTGGTCAAACAGCACGACGCTGAAGTGGTGGTGCTGGCGCGTTACATGCAAATCCTGCCGCCGGACATGTGCCGCGAATACGCGCACAAGGTGATCAACATTCACCACAGCTTCCTGCCGTCGTTCGTCGGTGCCAAGCCGTACCACCAGGCGTCGCTGCGCGGCGTGAAACTGATCGGTGCGACTTGCCACTACGTGACCGAAGAGCTGGACGCCGGCCCGATCATCGAGCAGGACGTGGTGCGTGTCAGCCACAGCGACAGCATCGAAGACATGGTGCGTTTCGGCCGTGACGTCGAGAAGATGGTGCTGGCCCGCGGCCTGCGTTATCACCTCGAAGATCGCGTGCTGGTGCACGGCAACAAGACTGTGGTGTTCTGATCGAACACACGCAGGCTTGAAAAACCAAGGGTCTGGGCGTTCAATCGCTCAGACCCTTTGTCGTTTAAGCCCCGAGGAAACTTACATGAGTGATCCACTGGACAAAGCCACGTCCAAAGCACCGGCGACGTTGGGCGAAGGTTGTTTGAGTCGCTACGACCCCGAGGACATGACCCCGGAGGATGGCACCGAGTTTCCCGGTGCAGCCGAGTTGTGGGAACAGTTGCAAGAGTCCGACGATAAACAAAACGATGCCTGAAGCGCGATCCCTGTAGGAGCTGCCGAAGGCTGCGATCTTTACGTCTGCGGCACTTTCATCAATTTGCGCAACAACGGCCGCCCCAACATCATCAAAAACACCGGCCCCCCCACCAGCAGATAAAAGTAATACGTCACCACCCGCCAAATCAGAATCGCCGCCGCTGCCGTCGATTTTCCCACCATCGGCGCCAACAGTGCCGCTGAAGTCAATTCCGCCGCCCCCGCGCCCCCCGGCAATAAACTGAATTGCCCGGCCCCCAGCGACAGCATCTGCACCAGAAAACTCCAGGCCCACTGCAAGTCCGCGCCCAACCCGCGCAACGCCAGATACAACACGCTGTAACGCAATAACCAATGCACACACGTCAGCGCGAACACTTTGATCAGGGTTTGCCAGGGCAACTTCAACGTGTCGGTAAACGCCGCGAGAAAGTGCAGCAACTTGCGCGCCCAGCGACGGCGAGTGCCCGGTTTAACGTTCATCCTTACCAATAAGCGGCCACTCAAGCGAATCAACGCGCGGTGATAACGCGCAATCAACACGCAACTGAACAACCCGCCAAACAACGAAATCGCGCTGACTGTCAGCAACCACTCCAGGCGATCACTCAGATGTTGAAACAACGCATAAATCAGAATTCCACTGAGGGCGCAGAGAAAGAACAGCAAATCGCTGAGTTGATCCATGGCAAACACCGCGCTGCCACGGGCCGGACGCACACCGCAGCGGGCGAGCAACGCCATGATGGTCAACGGCCCACCGCTACCACCGGGCGTGGCGCAATAAGCGAACTCGGCGGCCATCACCACGCCGAGGCTTTTCAGCGGCGTGACGCGGTCGCGCTGATCGCCGAGCAACAAGCGCAGGCGCAGGGTATTGATGCCCCAGCAGAGCAGGATCATGCCGAACATGATCAACAGCCATAACAGCGGAAAACTTTGCAGGCGCGCCCAGGTTTCGCCGCCACCGAGCACCACCGGAATCAGCACCGCCGCGAGCAGGCCGATCAACAACAGAATGCCGCGACTCATGCAGCGGATCCCAATTGACCGCGCTGTTGGGCGAGCCAGTGGATTTTGGTCATCGGTACGCGTCCTTCATTCAGTAGTTGCTGCAAGGTGTGCAGCCAGTAATCGCGGGAAAAATCGTGGCGCATGTCCACTGGGTGCAAGCCTAGCCGAATCACCGGGGCCTGGCGCCAACGCTGTTGCCGCTGCTCGCTGACAATTTTCGATAAACCGCGACGCCAGGCGCTGCGGGCACTCCAGACCAGACCCGGCGCGTCGATGGCGGTGAAATCCGGCAATCGATAAAGATGCTGTGGATCACTTGTGTAGCTCAGCGGTAATTCACGCAGGGCTTGGCGGGTGCCGTCGCTCATCAACCACGCCGGGGCGACGAACCCGTGCAACGGCCAGTCGTGGCGCTGGAAGACTTCGATGCCATCGCGCAGACGGGCGAGGGCGGTTTCGCGGGACAAACGATAAAACTCGCCTTCGTGGGTGTAAACGCGGCGCATGAACCAGTCGCGCGGACTGGTTGGGCCGGGTTCCTGATCGTCATGGAAAAAACCGTGCAAGGCCAACTCATCGCCGCGGGCAACACGCTCATCGAGCAGTCGGCAAAACGCCGGATGTTCGTTGAGGGCGTTGCGCCGATGGAAATCGGGGACGACCAGCCAGGTCATCGGCACGCTGCCCAGTGCGTCGACGGCTTCGACAAACGGTTGGTAATCCGCCCACGTCGACGGTGCCACGTCATGCAGCACCAACAACACGGCGGGGCGATTCAGCGCTTCAGCCATTGGCCACCTTGGGCAGCGCATGGCCGAGGACGGCGTGATAGTGGCCGAGCAGACTGTCGACCACCGTGTCCCACGCGTAATGCTGTTCAACGTGCTGTCGCGCTTGCTCGCCCAATTTCACAGTGCCGCGACTGAACACTTCGCGCACGGCATTGGCCATCGCCTGTGGATTATTCGGTGCACAGAGCAAACCGCAGGATTCGTTGACGATTTCTTCAAACGCCCCGGCCGCCACCGCCACCACCGGAATGCCGCAGGCCATGGCTTCGAGAATCACCAGGCCGAAGGTTTCCTGATCGCCGGCATGGATCAGCGCATCGGCGCTGGCCATCAATTGCGCGACGCGCGGTGCCGGGCAGAATTCATCTATCACGCTGACATTGTCCGGCACCACGGCGGGCATCGACGAGCCGACCAGCAGCAAGTGATAGCGCGGGCCGAGGCGTTGCATGCATTTGAGCAGCACCGGCAGGTTTTTCTCTTTTGAACCGCGCCCGGCGTAGATCAGCAGGCGGGCGTCGTCGGCGATGCCCAGTTCTGCGCGCAGATTCGGGTCGCGGGCATCGGGGTGAAAGGTTTGCAGATCGACGCCCAGCGGCTGCACGAAGACATTGCGCACGCCGAGGCCTATAAGCTTGTCGGCCATCACCTGACTTGGCGCGAGCACGCGATCGAAGTTGCCGTAAAGTTTGGTGACATACGCTTCGACATTCGGCGTAACCCAATGGCCCATGCGATTGCCGACCAGCAGCGGCAGATCCGAGTGATAAAAGCCGATCACCGGCACATCCAGTTGCCGTCGGGCATCCAGTGCGGCCCACGCGGTGAGGTAGGGATCGCCGACTTCGATGAGATCGGGCTGCAAATCCTGCAGGACGTTTCGCCACGGCGCGAGGCGCAGCGGGAAGCGATAGCCTTTGCCGAAGGGCAGGGCGGGGGCGGGAACCGTGTAAACGCCGTCGTGTTCGCCGAAGCGGGCGCCGGGGATCAGCAGGCTGTGGCGAATGCCGGGTTTGAAGCCCAAACGACGATGTTTGGCATCCAGATACGTGCGCACGCCACCGCTGGCCGGGGCGTAATACATGGTGATGTCGGCGATGTGCACGGTGATCAACCCTCCGCTGCGTGGTACTCCCTTGGTTGACCTTTGTGTGCAATTGATGGTTCGGTCGGAGTGCGCGGTGGAGCAGCCCCTCACCCTAACCCTCTCCCGAAGGGAGAGGGGACTGGACGTGGTGGATGCTAGAGGTACGTCGACGTGAGCGAACGCCCCTCACCCTAACCCTCTCCCGGAGGGAGAGGGGACTGATTGGGGGGGATGTTGGAGGTACGCCGACGTGAGAGACCTGAGTCGAGCTCAGGTTTTGAAAGGCTTGAAGATCTGCTCCCTTTCCCCCTCGCCCCCCTGGGGGAGAGGGTTGGGGTGAGGGGGTAAGCTCTTGATCTTAAATCCTGAAACTACCCACCAACTGCTTCAACCGCGAAGCCTGCTGTTCCAGATCCGAGCACGCCCGCAACGTCGCCTGCAGGTTTTCCACCCCTTCCTGGTTCAGCGTATTGATCTCGGTGATATCAACATTGATCGACTCCACCACCGCCGTTTGCTCCTCAGTCGCCGTCGCCACTGACTGGTTCATCCCGTCGATCTCACCAATCCGCAAGGTCACGCTGTTCAAACGCTCGCCGGCAAGGTTGGCAATCTCGACGCTGTCCTGACTGTGACGCTGACTCTCGCTCATGGTGCTCACCGACTCTCGGGCGCCGACTTGCAGCTCCTCGATCATCGTCTGCACCTGCTGCGCCGATTCCTGCGTGCGATGCGCGAGGTTGCGCACTTCATCCGCCACCACCGCAAAGCCACGCCCGGCCTCACCGGCACGCGCTGCTTCGATCGCGGCGTTGAGCGCCAGCAGGTTGGTTTGCTGGGAAATGCTGGTGATCACTTCAAGAATCTGGCCGATGTTCACGGTTTTGCTGTTCAGCGATTCGATATTGCTGCTCGACGCACTGAGCATGCTCGACAACTGATTCATCGCCTTGATGCTGCGATCGACCACTTGCTGGCCGTCTTCGGCGAGGCCACGCGCATCGCTGGCCTGGTTCGAAGCCTGCGCGGCATTGCGGGCGATTTCCTGAGCGGCGGCACCCAGTTGATTGATCGCCGCGGCGACGCTGCTGGTGCGCGAGGCTTGTTGATCCGAGTTGTACATCGACGAGTTCGACGCAGCGACCACGCGCAGCGCAACTTCGTTGACTTGCCCGGTGGCCGACGACACTTCGCGGATCGAGCCATGAATGCGCTCGACGAAACGGTTGAACGCGGTGCCCAACACACCAAACTCATCGTTATTGACGATGGTCAGGCGTTTGGTCAGGTCGCCTTCGCCGTCGGCGATGTCTTCCATGGCGCGGGTCATTACGTGCAGCGGCTGGATCAGAATGCGGATCAGCATGCCGAGCAGCGCGAGGATGATTGCCACCGCGATCACCGTCGCAATCACCGCCGAGGTGCGGAATTCGCTGAGCATGGCGAACGCCTGATCTTTATCTACGGACAGGCCGATATACCAGTTCACCGATGGCAAACCTTTGATCGGCGCGAAAGTGACGATGCGGGTTTTGCCATCGACGGTGACTTCGCTGAAGTCGCCGCTGATGCGCGGGGTGTCCTGCGGGAAGGCGTCTTTCAGTGATTTCATCACCAAAGCCTTGTCCGGGTGCACGAGGATCTTGCCGTCGGCGCTGACCAAAAACACATAACCCATGCCGTCGAAATCTCGGGCGGCGAGGGTGTCGATGAGCGATTGCAGGCTCAGATCGCCGCCGACCACGCCGACACTCTGGCCAGCCTTTTTCGAGGCGGTGGCGATGGAGATGATCAACTGCCCGGTGGCCGCATCGATGTACGGTTCGGTCAGGGTCGAGGTGCTACTGCCTTCGGCACCTTTATACCAAGGGCGCACCCGTGGATCGAAACCCTCTGGCATCTTCGTGTCCGGGCGGATGGTGAAGTGGCCGGTGGCGTCGCCGAGGTAGGTGGCCATGAACGTCGAGGTCAGGGTTTTCTGTTCCAGCAGGCTGGCGACGTTGGCGGGCTCGGGGTTGATCGAGATGTTCTGGGCGGCGTTTTCGATCAGCAGGATGCGACCGTTGAGCCAAGTTTGAATGTTTCCGGCAGTGACTTCGCCCATCTCGTTGAGATAGTTGTTCAGGTCATCGCGGATCGCGTTGCGCTGCAACCAATCGTTGTACAGCGTAAACGAGGCGAAAGCGGCGATGACGATGAGGGCGGCGGCAAGCAAAATTTTATGGCTGAAGCGCAGATTTTTGTTCATGGCTTGGGGTTCCGCTAAGGTCTTAATGTCCTGGGCGTGCTTTTATAAAGGCGCGCACTATGGGCAAGGGTGAGTACACGTGAATATTTCCGTCTCTCCTTAGGGAAATGTCCTACCGACTTTTCAGCCAGGTTCACGTTTTATCTATCGGCCAAAGCGAATCAAAGATTAACCATGGGTGACAAAATGCCTGACTCATCGCAACTCGTAATCGGCGCCGATCTCACGGGGCAACCGATTGGCCAGGCCATGCGCCTGGCGAACCGTCACGGGCTGATCGCCGGCGCGACCGGTACCGGTAAAACCGTGACCTTGCAGCGTCTGGCTGAAGCGTTCAGTGATGCCGGCGTGGCGGTGTTCGCCGCCGACATCAAGGGCGATCTGTGCGGCCTCGGTGCCGCCGCCAACCCGCAGGGCAAGATCGCCGAGCGCATCGCCGGCATGCCGTGGCTCAACTACACGCCGCAGGCTTATCCGGTGACCTTGTGGGATATCCACGGTGAATCCGGTCATCCACTGCGCACCACGCTGAGTGAAATGGGCCCGCTGCTGATCGGCAGCCTGCTGGAACTCACCGACAGTCAGCAGTCCGCGCTGTACGCGGCGTTCAAGGTCGCTGACCGCGAAGGGTTGTTGTTGCTGGATCTGAAAGATCTGAAAGCGCTGCTCAATCACCTCAAGGAAAATCCGCAGCTGTTGGGCGAAGACGCCGCGCTGATGACCACCGGTTCCAGTCAGGCGCTGTTGCGCCGTTTGGCGACTCTGGAACAGCAAGGCGCGGAAGCTTTGTTCGGCGAGCCGGCGCTGCAACTCGAAGACATCCTGCAACCGGCCGCTGATGGCCGAGGGCGTATTCATTTGCTCGACGCCAGTCGTCTGGTGCATGAAGCGCCGAAGGTTTACGCGACGTTCCTGCTGTGGCTGCTGGCCGAACTGTTCGAGCAGTTGCCAGAGCGCGGCGATGCCGACAAACCGCTGCTGGCGCTGTTTTTCGATGAGGCGCATTTGTTGTTTGGCGATACGCCGAAGGCTTTGCAGGAGCGGCTGGAGCAGGTGGTGCGCTTGATCCGTTCGAAAGGCGTTGGCGTGTATTTCGTCACGCAGTCGCCGGCGGATTTGCCCGATGACGTGTTGGCGCAGCTCGGTTTGCGCATCCAGCACGGTCTGCGCGCGTTCACTGCCAAGGAACAGAAATCCCTACGCGCGGTGGCGGACGGCTTCCGGCCGAATCCGGCGTTCGATACGTTGTCGGTGCTGACGGAGTTGGGGATCGGCGAGGCGCTGGTCGGCACGCTGGCGGAGAAGGGCACGCCAGAGATGGTGCAGCGCGTGCTGGTGGCGCCGCCGCAATCGCGGATCGGGCCGTTGACTGAGACCGAACGCACCACGCTGATCGCCGGATCGCCGTTCAAGGGACGGTATGACAAGCCGATTGATCGCGAATCGGCTTATGAAATCCTCATGGGCCGCAAAGGCCTGGCGCCGGAGGCTGAGACACCTGCCGGGAAACCTGCGGCTGAAGAGCCAAGCCTCGCTGACAGAGCCGGAGAATTCCTCGGCACCGCCGCCGGGCAAGCACTGAAATCCGCCATGCGCCAAGCCGCGAACAACCTCGGCAAACAATTGGTACGCGGCCTGATGGGTTCTTTACTAGGCGGCAGCAAACGCCGCTGATCCTGCTTTTGTAGGAGCAGAGCTTGCTCGCGAAGGCGTCATGTCAGACACAACATAGGTTGAATGACACACCGCTTTCGCGAGCAAGCCCGCTCCCACATTGGAATTGCATGAAGATTCAGAATAGAAGTCAGGACTTGTCTTTCGCGTGCGCCGCCAGGCGTTCCAGCGCCGCACGCAGCCCCGGATCACTGATCCCGTCCGCCGTCGCCTGAATCGTCGCCGCGGCATCCGTCGACAAATCCATCGTATTGCCCACCACCGCGCGCTGAATCGTCGGCGGCTGCACCTTGAACAGAATCCGCGTCAAACTGGCGAACTCATCGAACATCTGCAACTGGCGCTGCAAACGCTTTTGCTGGTAACGCAGACGCGTGGCCCAATGACCATCGGTGACAATCAGCAACAGACTGCCCTCACGCCACGACGCCACATGGCAATGCTCGCGGGCGGCGGGTTGCAGTTGGCTTTCGAGCAGGCGTTGCAAATGCCCCAGTCGTTGGGCATGGCCGAGGATGGCCTTGAGCGGTTTGGCTTCGCGAAGCAGAACGGCGGGTGCTCTGGCCGTAAGAGGGCGAAATGCCATGATCGAACACCTGAAGTAACAGAAACGCCATGGTAGCAGAAAGCGGACTTTTCACTCGCCCATTGCAATTGCCCCTGCTTTACCCATTAAATCAACGACTAACTTCTTTTCCGTACGACTTGAAGTTGAGCAAAACGCCCCTATTTTAAGTGAGCCCCGTCAAAGCGCAGTGCCAGCATCGTGGAACATCGCCACTTTCCTCACCACCGTTTCCGGGTAGAATGCTCGTTCGCATGCGGCCATGAGGGCTGCTCGGGCGACTCACGGGGCCGCCCTCCATCCCTTTAGTGTGGAAGATCCTGCCGATATGTTTGCGCCTTTGTTAAAGAAACTTTTTGGAAGCAAGAACGAGCGTGAAGTCAAACGCATGCTCAAGACGGTGCAGCTCGTCAATGCCTTCGAAGAGCAAATGGTGGCCCTTTCGGACGATCAATTGCGCGCCAAGACCGACGAGTTCAAGGCCCGCATCGCCAAAGGGGAAACCCTCGACAAACTGCTGCCAGAAGCCTTTGCGGTCGCCCGCGAAGCCGGTAAGCGTGTCATGGGTATGCGTCACTTCGATGTCCAGCTGATCGGCGGCATGACCTTGCATGAAGGTCAGATCGCGGAAATGCGTACCGGTGAAGGCAAGACCCTGGTGGCAACACTGGGCGTTTACCTCAACGCACTGTCCGGCAAGGGCGTGCACGTTGTGACGGTGAACGACTACCTGGCCCGCCGTGACGCCAACTGGATGCGTCCTCTGTATGAATTCCTCGGCCTGACCGTCGGCGTCGTGACGCCGTTCCAGCCGCCGGAAGAGAAGCGTATCGCCTACGCCGCCGACATCACCTACGGCACCAACAACGAATTCGGTTTCGACTACCTGCGCGACAACATGGCGTTCAGCATGGAAGAAAAATTCCAGCGCGAACTCAATTTTGCCGTGATCGACGAAGTCGACTCCATCCTCATCGACGAAGCGCGTACCCCTCTGATCATTTCCGGTCAGGCCGAGGACAGCTCCAAGCTGTACATGGAGATCAATAAACTGATCCCGCAGCTGGAACTGCACGTCGAAGAAGTTGAAGGCGAAGTCACCAAGGCTGGCCACTACACCGTTGACGAGAAGACCCGTCAGGTTGAACTCAACGAAGCCGGTCACCAGTACATCGAAGACATGCTCACCGGCGTCGGCCTGCTGGCTGAAGGCGAGAGCCTGTACTCGGCGCATAACCTGGGCCTGCTGACCCACGTCTATGCCGGTCTGCGTGCGCACAAACTGTTCAACCGCAACATTGAATACATCGTGCAGGACGGCCAGGTCGTATTGGTCGACGAACACACCGGTCGTACCATGCCGGGTCGCCGTCTGTCCGAAGGTCTGCACCAGGCCATCGAAGCCAAAGAAGGTCTGAACATTCAGGCCGAGAGCCAGACCCTGGCCTCGACCACGTTCCAGAACTACTTCCGTCTGTACACCAAGCTGTCCGGCATGACCGGTACCGCTGACACCGAAGCGTTCGAATTCCATCAGATCTACGGTCTGTCGGTCATGGTCATTCCGCCGAACAAGCCATTGGCGCGCAAGGACTACAACGACCTGGTGTTCCTGACTGCCGAAGAGAAGTACACGGCAATCGTCGCCGACATCAAGGAAAGCATGGCTGCCGGTCGTCCGGTGCTGGTGGGTACTGCCACCATCGAAACCTCCGAGCACATGTCTGCACTGCTCGAGAAGGAAGGCATCGAACACAAGGTTCTCAACGCCAAGTTCCACGAAAAAGAAGCTGAAATCATTGCGCAGGCCGGTCGTCCGGGCGCGCTGACCATCGCCACCAACATGGCCGGTCGTGGTACCGACATTCTGTTGGGCGGCAACTGGGAAGTGGAAGTTGCTTCGCTGGAAGACCCGACCCCTGAGCAAATTGCCCAGATCAAGGCCGACTGGCAGAAGCGTCACCAGCAAGTGCTGGAGTCCGGTGGTTTGCAGGTGATCGCGTCCGAGCGTCACGAATCGCGCCGTATCGACAACCAGTTGCGTGGTCGTGCCGGTCGTCAGGGTGATGCCGGTTCCAGCCGCTTCTACCTGTCGCTGGAAGACAGCCTGATGCGTATCTTCGCCTCTGACCGGGTGAAGAACTTCATGAAAGCCCTGGGCATGCAGCCGGGCGAAGCGATCGAGCACCGCATGGTGACCAACGCGATCGAGAAGGCGCAGCGCAAGGTTGAAGGCCGTAACTTCGACATTCGTAAACAACTGCTCGAGTTCGACGACGTCAACAACGAACAGCGTAAAGTGATTTATCACATGCGTAACACGTTGCTGGCCGCTGACAACATCGGTGAAACCATCGCCGACTTCCGTCAGGACGTGCTCAACGCCACCGTCAGCGCACACATTCCGCCGCAATCGCTGCCGGAACAGTGGGACGTTGCCGGTCTGGAAGCGTCGATTGCCAGCGATTTCGGCGTGACACTGCCGATTCAGCAGTGGCTCGACGAAGACGATCACCTCTACGAAGAAACCCTGCGCGAGAAGCTCATGACCGAGCTGATGGCGGCGTACAACGAGAAAGAAGATCAGGCCGGTGCCGATGCACTGCGCTCCTTCGAGAAGCAAATCGTTCTGCGCGTGCTGGATGACCTGTGGAAAGACCACCTGTCGACCATGGATCACCTGCGTCACGGTATCCACCTGCGTGGCTACGCCCAGAAGAACCCGAAGCAAGAGTACAAGCGCGAGTCGTTCACGCTGTTCTCCGAGCTGCTCGATTCGATCAAGCGCGACTCGATCCGTGTGCTCTCGCACGTTCAGGTTCGCCGCGAAGATCCGGAAGCCGAAGAGCAACGTCTGCGTCAGGAAGCCGAAGCACTGGCCGCCCGCATGCAGTTCGAACACGCTGAAGCGCCAGGTCTGGAGCAACCGGAACTGCTCGGTGAAGAGGTCGATGTGGCCCTCGCCGCCGCCCCGGTTCGCAACGAACAGAAGCTGGGCCGCAACGAACTGTGCTACTGCGGTTCGGGCAAGAAATTCAAGCATTGCCACGGGCAGATCCAGTAAAACCCGTTATCACTGCTGAAATACCCGCGCCGCGACCGGCTTATGCCGTCGCGGCGTTTTGCCATTTAAACCACCGTCGCTGCGCGTGGCGGTGCTGACATCATTGAGTAAGGAGCGCATTCATGGCTGTTGGTCTTGGTCCTTTGCCAACGTTGCACCCGGTTGCCGGTTTTGAACTCGGTATCGCCTCGGCCGGCATCAAGCGCCCTGGGCGCAAAGATGTCGTTGTGATGCGTTGCGCCGAAGGTTCGACCGTGGCCGGCGTGTTCACGTTGAACGCCTTTTGTGCCGCGCCGGTGATTCTGGCGAAGCAACGCGTACAGAACGCCGTGCGTTATCTGCTGACCAACACCGGCAACGCCAACGCGGGCACCGGCGAGCCGGGCCTGGCCGCTGCCCAGCGCACCACCGCCAGACTGGCTGAGCTGACTGGCGTCGATGCCAGCCAGATTTTGCCGTACTCCACCGGTGTGATCGGCGAGCCTCTGCCGGTCGAGAAGATCGAAGGCGCGCTGCAAGCTGCGCTGGATGATCTCTCGGAAAACAACTGGGAAGCCGCTGCCACCGGCATCATGACCACTGACACCTTGCCAAAAGGTGCCAGCCGTCAGTTCCAGCATGACGGCGTGACCATCACCGTCACCGGCATCAGCAAAGGCGCGGGCATGATCCGTCCGAACATGGCGACCATGCTCGGTTACATCGCCACTGACGCCAAAGTCTCCCGCGACGTGCTGCACAATTTGATGCTCGACGGCGCCAACAAGTCGTTCAACCGCATCACCATCGACGGCGACACCTCGACCAACGACTGCTGCATGCTGATCGCTACCGGCAAGGCTGCACTGCCGGAAATCACCCGCGCTGAGGGCGAACTGTTCGCCAAATTGAAGCAAGCGGTGTTCGAAGTGTGCATGGACGTGGCCCAAGCCATCGTGCGTGACGGCGAAGGCGCGACCAAGTTTGTCACTGTTGAAGTGAATGGCGGCGGCAATCATCAGGAATGCCTGGACGTTGGCTACACTGTGGCGCACTCGCCGCTGATCAAGACTGCACTGTTCGCCTCCGACCCGAACTGGGGCCGTATTCTGGCGGCCGTCGGTCGTGCCGGCGTGCCGGATCTGGACGTGAGCAAGATCGACGTGTTCCTCGGCGACGTGTGCATCGCCAGCCGTGGCGCGCGCGCGGCGACCTACACTGAGGCGCAAGGCTCGGCAGTGATGCAACAGGAAGAAATCACCATCCGCATCGAACTGGGTCGCGGCGAATGCAGCGAAACCATCTGGACCACCGACCTGTCGCATGAGTATGTGAAGATCAACGCTGAATACCGCACTTGATCTAACCTGAGACCGAGTCGATGCCATCGCGAGCAGGCTCACTCCTACAGTGGTTTTGTAAACGCCACAGATCTCCTGTAGGAGTGAGCCTGCTCGCGATGGCGCCCCATCAGGTACCAAAAATTCTGGCCTGATTCTCCTGACGAAAAGGCGCCAAACCCATGTCCTTGCACCTGATCATCGGCGACAAACTGCTTTCCTCCTGGTCTCTGCGCGCTGCCTTGGCGCTTGAACTGACCGGCGCTCCTTACACCGAAGAACTGATCAAACTCGGCAAGCCCGACACCCGCGAGCGGCTGCTCAAGCATTCGCCGACCGCCAAGGTGCCGCTGCTGCAAACCTCGCGCGGCACGGTTGCCGATTCGCTGGCGATTGCCGAATACCTGGCCGAACAGTTCCCGTCCGAGCAACTCTGGCCGAGCGACATTTTCGCCCGCGCTCAGGCCCGATCCGCCTGCGCACAAATGCACAGCGGCTTCTTCGCCATGCGCAATCACATGCCGTTCAACCTCAGTCATGACGCGCCGCTCAACCCGGTGCCGCCAGAAGTGAAGGTCGATATCGAACGCATGCTCGCGCTGTGGGCCGAATGCCGTGACGCCGCCACCGAGAGCGGGCCGTACCTGTTCGGTCGCGTCAGTCTGGCCGATGCCTTCTTCGCGCCGATTGCCGTGCGCCTGCGCACCTATCAGGTAAAACTGCCGGCCGCCGACGAAGCCTATGTTGAAACCGTCTACCAATGGCCCGCCTTCAAAGCGTGGCAACAGGCTGGACTGGAGGAGTTGAATCCGTGAAACGTGTACACGTCGCCGCCGCCGTCATCCGTGACGACAGCGGCAAAATCCTCATTGCCCGCCGCGCCGACTCCCAGCATCAGGGTGGTTTGTGGGAGTTTCCCGGCGGCAAGGTCGAGGCGGACGAAACCGTCGAAAGCGCACTGGCCCGTGAGCTGAAAGAAGAGCTGGGCATCGTCGTTGGCGCCGCCCGACCGCTGATCAAAGTGCGTCACGATTACCCGGACAAGCAGGTGTTGCTGGATGTCTGGGAAGTCTCGGCATTCACCGGCGAACCGCACGGTGCCGAAGGCCAGCCATTGGCCTGGGTGACTGCGAAAGACTTGCCGAACTACGAGTTCCCGGCCGCCAACCAACCCATCGTCGCGGCCGCGCGTCTGCCGGGTGAATACCTGATCACCCCGGAAGATCTGGAAACCCCGGCTTTGCTGCGCGGGATTCAGAAGGCGATTGCTGGCGGGATCAAGCTCATCCAGCTGCGCGCACCGAACGGTTACGACCCGAAGTACCGCGATCTGGCTGTGGATGCCGCCGGTCTCTGCGCTGGCAAGGCGCAATTGATGATCAAAGGGCCATTTGAATGGCTCGGTGATTTCCCGTCGGCGGGTTGGCACATCACTTCAGCGCAGTTGCGTAAATACGCAGCGGCGGGGCGGCCGTTGCCGGCTGAGCGCTGGCTGGCGGCGTCGTGCCACAACGCTGAGGAATTGGCGTTGGCGGAGCAGATGGGCGTGGATTTTGTGACGCTGTCGCCGGTGCAGCCGACGTTGACGCACCCGGATGCGCAGCCGTTGGGTTGGGAGCAGGCTGGGGCGTTGATCGAAGGCTTCAGTAAGCCGGTGTTTCTGCTGGGCGGGGTTGGCCCGGCGGAGCGCGAGAAGGCTTGGGGTGTTGGGGCGCAGGGTGTGGCGGGGATTCGCGCATTCTGGCCTGATTCTCTGTAACGGCTGCTGGCCTCATCGCGAGCAAGCTCGCTCCCACATTTGACTGCATTCCAACTGGATGAACCGAATCAACTGTGGGAGCGAGCTTGCTCGCGAAGGCGGCCTGTCAGCCGCTACTTTTCTGCAGGCTTTGCTGCCGG
>NZ_JASCPK010000062.1:0-32080 GCF_029959385.1 Pseudomonas sp. PS01303 | reverse complement strand
GATTTATCCCCGATGGGGTGCGAAGCGCCCCCATATTCTTCCTGTTAAACCGCATTCAAAGGTTTTGGGTCGGCTTCGCCAACCATCGGGGATAAATCCCCTCGCCACAAAAGCCTTTTCACATTTAGATCGCTGTCATCTTCAAGTAACTTTTCTGACTTAATCTCCCCGGCAATCCCCTTGGCTTGATTCGGTGCCGGCATGACCCTGCGTGTTCTGTGCGTCTTTCTCTTGAGTGCGTGGCTGACGGTGTCGGCCGCCGGTTTGCCGGTGCCCGACGACGGCCCGGCGTTGCGCATTCAGGGCTCCAACACCATCGGCGCCGAACTCGGCCCGGCATTGGTCGAAGGTCTGCTGCAACAGCAAGGGCTGCTGAACATCCACCGCGAAACCCAGGGCACCGCCAACGAATTGCGCATTGTTGGCCAGACGGCTGAAGGCAAACGCGTGCTCATCGACGTCGCCGCTCACGGCTCCAGCACCGGTTTCACCGCACTGAAAAACGCCAGCGCCGACCTCGCCGCCTCCTCCCGCGAGATCAAGGACAGCGAGCTGCTCAGTCTGCAATCCCTCGGCGATCTGAAAAGCGCCGCCGCCGAACAAGTAATCGCCATCGATGGCTTGGCGATCATCCTTCATCCCGAAAACCCGTTGCAGCAACTCGACACCGAGCAACTGGCGCGGATCTTCGCCGGCGAAGTGAAAAGCTGGGAAGACCTCGGTGGTCGCGGCGGTGCGATTCATTTATATGCACGGGATGATCAGTCCGGCACCTACGACACGTTCAAGGAATTGGTGCTCAGTCGTCGTGGGAAAATGCTGAGCAGCGCGGCGAAACGTTTCGAATCCAGCGAGGAATTATCCGACGCGGTGAGTAGTGATCCGCAGGGCATCGGTTTCATTGGGTTGCCTTACGTGCGTCAGGCCAAAGCCGTGGCGATTGCCGATGGCGCGTCGCAATCGATGCTGCCGCTCAATAGTCTGATCGCCACCGAGGACTATCCGCTGTCTAGGCGACTGTTCTTTTATCTGCCGCCGGATAGCAGCAATCCATGGGCAAAAGCGCTGGTGGCGTTTGCGCAAAGTCGTCAGGGTCAGGAGATTGTTGCGCGCAACGGTTTTATCAGTCAGACCGTGCACGCCATGACGGTCGCGCCGAATGCGCTGATGCCCGAGGGTTATCAATCCCTCAGCCGTCACGCCCAACGTCTGACGGTGAACTTCCGTTTTGAAGAAGGCAGCGCGAGTCTGGACAACAAGGCGCGTCAGGATCTGGCGCGGGTGTTCGACTATATAAAGCGCCATGACAAGACCGATCGTGCGGTGACGCTGGTGGGCTTTGGTGATGTAAAGGACGACCCGGCGCGTGCGGATCTGTTGTCGAAGTTGCGGGCGATGGCGGTGCGACGGGAGTTGGTGAAGAGCGGCGTGGTGTTGCGCGAGGTGCGCGGGTTTGGCGCGCAGATGCCGGTGGCGACCAACAGTGCGGATGAGGGAAGGATCAAGAATCGGCGGGTTGAGGTTTGGGTGTATTGATATCCGCCAAATCGTTCCCACGCTCCGCGTGGTAATTCCGCCATGGACGCTCAGCGTCCACTGTGACGCGGAGCGTCACGGGATGCATTCCCACGCAGAGCGTGGGAACGATCAAATGTTCAGGCCCCTTCGCGAGCAGGCTCGCTCCCACATTGGATTTGTGAACGCCACAGATCCTGTGGGAGCGAGCCTGCTCGCGAAGAACGATAACGCAGTGCTGGATCAGCGCTCGCTACGCAGCATTTCCTTCGGCACGTATTTGCCGATCTCAAACTTGCCAATCGCCGCACGGTGCACTTCGTCCGGGCCATCGGCCAGACGCAATGTCCGTTGCATCGCATACATATAAGCCAGCGGAAAGTCGTTCGACACCCCGGCCCCGCCATGCATCTGGATCGCCCGGTCGATCACGCGCAGTGCGACGTTCGGCGCAACAACCTTGATCTGCGCGATCTCGCTTTTCGCGATTTTGTTACCCACGGTGTCCATCATGTATGCCGCTTTCAGCGTCAGCAGGCGCGCCATGTCGATCTCCATGCGCGAGTCGGCAATCTTGTCGACGTTACCGCCCAGACGCGCCAGCGGTTTGCCGAAAGCAGTACGGCTTACCGAACGTTTGCACATCAATTCCAGTGCACGCTCAGCCATGCCGACCGAACGCATGCAGTGGTGAATCCGGCCTGGGCCAAGACGACCTTGGGCAATTTCAAAGCCGCGCCCTTCACCCAACAGTACGTTTTCGTACGGCACACGTACGTTGTCGAACAGCACTTCGGCGTGACCGTGCGGCGCATCGTCGTAGCCGAACACTGGCAACGGACGAACGATTTTTACGCCCGGCGTATCGACCGGCACGAGAATCATCGAATGCTGCGCATGGCGCGGTGCATCGGGATTGCTCAGGCCCATGAAGATCAGAATCTTGCAGCGCGGATCGCAAGCGCCAGACGTCCACCATTTTTTGCCGTTGATCACCCACTCGTCGCCATCACGCACGGCGCGGGCGGCCATGTTGGTGGCGTCAGAGGAGGCAACATCGGGTTCGGTCATGGCGAACGCCGAGCGGATTTCGCCGCGCAGCAACGGTTCCAGCCAGCGTTGTTTTTGCTCTTCGTTGGCGTAACGCACTAGCACTTCCATGTTGCCGGTGTCCGGTGCCGAGCAGTTGAACGGCTCCGGGCCGAGCAGCGAGCGGCCCATGATTTCCGCCAGTGGCGCGTATTCGAGGTTGGTCAGGCCGGCACCCAGTTCCGACTCAGGCAGAAACAGATTCCACAGGCCTTCGGCTTTGGCCTTGGCTTTGAGTTCTTCCATGATCGCGGTCGGCTGCCAGCGATCGCCTTCGGCAACCTGGCGCTCGAACACGGCTTCGGCCGGGTAAACGTAAGTGTCCATGAACGCGGTTACGCGCTCACGCAGTTCTTGCACCTTGGGCGAATAAGCGAAATCCATGAGCAGCTCCCGATGGTTAAGGCAGTTCTTCAGCAGAGGTTGTTTAGGTCATGAAATCGATGCTAGAACAGCGTTGATAATTTACCTAGCCTATTCTCGGCGTGTATAAACATTCATCACCGATATATGATCGGCTGATTGCCAGCCCCCCAAACACCGCACTAAATAACAAGAGAAGCCGCGTTATGAATCTGAGCAAGGTCGACCTCAACCTTTTCATCGTCTTCGACGCGATCTACACCGAAGCCAACCTGACCCGCGCCGGGCAGATTGTCGGCATCACCCAGCCGGCGGTGTCCAACGCGCTGGCGCGGTTGCGCGAAACCTTCAACGACCCGCTCTTCGTGCGCACCGCCCAAGGCATGGTGCCGACGCCGATGGCGCAGAACATCATCGGCCCGGTGCGTAACGCGCTGTCGCTGCTGCGCGTGTCAGTGCAGGAAAGTCGTATTTTCAACCCGGCGCAAGCGGTCAAGACCTACCGCATCAGCATGACTGACCTCACCGAGGCAGTGATTTTGCCGCCGCTGTTCCAGCGCCTGCGCCGTCTGGCGCCGACCGTGATTATCGAAAGTTTTCTATCCAAGCGCCGTGAGACCACCAAGGAACTGGCGGCCGGGCGTCTGGATTTCGCTGTGGACGCGCCGCTCAACACCGACCCACAAGTGCGCCACGTCAAGCTGATGGAAGACCGTTATGTGTGTGCGATGCGCAAGGGGCATCCGATGGCGGGCAAGGAAAAGCTGTCGCTGGATGATTATTTGTCGCTGACCCATATCCATATTTCCAGCCGCCGTAGCGGTCTGGGCTATGTCGATCTGGCACTGGGCAAAATGGGCATTCAGCGCAAGATCGCCCTGCGCTCGCAGCATTATTTGATGGCGTCGCAGGTGATGCAGCAGACGGATATGGTCATGACCGTGCCGGAACGCTTTGCCCGTCGGCATGAACTGCAGGCGTTTAATCTGCCGGTGAATGATGTGCCGCCAGTGGAGACGCATCTGTATTGGCATGAAAGCACTGACCAGGATCCGGCGAATCGCTGGATGCGCGAGCAGATGATTGAGTTGTGCCAGCAGGTGACAGCGCAGGAGAAGAAGCTGGATAAGGTGTAGGGCTTTTTACCGCGTCATCGTTCTTCGCGAGCAGGCTCGCTCCCACAGTGAATTTGTGAACGCCACGGATCCTGTGGGAGCGAGCCTGCTCGCGAAGGGGCCATCAAATACAACACAAATCATCCCGCTTGACGTAAACGTCAACCTGCCATTAGCTTAGCGCCAAGACCTTTTTCCGAGCGCTTCCATGAGCAGCCAGACCTACAGCATTTCCGACCTCGCCCGCGAGCTGGACATCACCACCCGGGCGATCCGCTTTTATGAAGAGCAAGGCCTGCTCAGCCCTGAGCGCCGTGGCCAGGAACGCGTCTATTCGCCGCGTGACAAGGTCAGCCTGAAGCTGATCCTGCGTGGCAAGCGCATCGGCTTCTCCTTGGCCGAATGCCGCGAACTGATCGAACTCTACGACCCGTCCAGCGGTAACACCAAACAGCTCAACAGCATGCTGGCGAAAATCACCGAGCGCCGTGAGCAACTGGAGCAGCAGTTGCTGGATATCGAACAGATGAAACTGGAGCTTGATACCGCTGAAGAGCGCTGCGTGCAGGCGCTTGAACAAACCCTCAAGAGCCAGCAGGCCTAAACGTGCCTTTTGTAGGAGCAAAGCTTGCTCGCGAAAGCACCCGTTCATTCACATTGATGTCGACTGACCTGACGCTTTCGCGAGCAAGCTCTGCTCCTACAAGGACTTTGACATTTCAGATAATGACAACAGGTCAACCGCCATGTCCCTCCCCTCCCAAGTACGCCTGATCGAAGTCGGCCCGCGCGATGGCCTGCAGAACGAAGCCCAACCCATCAGTGTCGCCGACAAGGTACAACTGGTCGACGCGCTCAGCGCCGCCGGCCTTGGCTATATAGAAGTCGGCAGTTTCGTTTCGCCCAAGTGGGTGCCGCAGATGGCCGGTTCCGCCGACGTGTTCGCGCAGATCCAGCGCAAACCCGGCGTGACTTATGGCGCACTGGCGCCGAACCTGCGCGGTTTTGAGGATGCGATCGCTGCCGGGGTCAAGGAAGTCGCGGTGTTCGCCGCCGCGTCCGAAGCCTTCTCGCAGCGCAACATCAACTGCTCGATCAGCGAAAGCCTGGCGCGCTTCGCCCCGATCATGGAAGCGGCGAAGCAACACGGCGTAACCGTGCGCGGTTACGTGTCCTGTGTGCTCGGCTGCCCGTACGAAGGCACGGTCGCGCCGGAGCAAGTGGCGATGGTCGCCCGCGAGCTGTACGCGATGGGCTGCTACGAAGTTTCGCTGGGCGACACCATCGGCACCGGCACGGCTGGCGCGACTCGCCGTTTGTTTGAAGTGGTTTCGGCGCAGGTGCCACGGGACAAACTCGCCGGACATTTCCACGACACCTACGGTCAGGCGATGGCCAACATCTACGCCAGTCTGCTCGAAGGCATTTCCGTATTCGACAGCTCTATCGCGGGCCTCGGCGGCTGTCCGTACGCCAAAGGTGCGAGCGGTAACGTTGCTACCGAAGACGTGGTGTACCTGCTCAACGGCCTCGGCATCGAGAGCGGAATCGACCTGGACGCCTTGATTGCCGCGGGTCAGCAGATCAGCGCGGTGCTCGGTCGCCCGAGCGGTTCGCGCGTGGCGAAGGCGCGCAGCGCACAGTGAGGGGAGATGGTGTTACCGCTGTGTCCGGAATGTGGGCTTAAGCGAGTAACACGGAAACAAATTGTCTGGATTGGCCTGATCGAAAAATCCTACAAAATCACAAGCCATTGATTTACAAGGCTTTTTAAAAGTTGGCACGCGTAATGCTATCTCTATGGCATAACAAGAATAAAAAGCAGCAAACCAATAAAAATAAGACGTACCGACTCTGACATAACAAAAACAACACGGCAGAGACGCAGCTAACAGATTTTTTTGGAGAAGGTGTGCTTTTCAGGGTGCTCTCAGGAGTGACCCGCAACCGGGCAGAGAACAATAAAACTACCTTCAGGTAGCTCCCGAATCGGTTGGATCGTTTAACGAGAAAGCAGATCAGCGCTCAAAAAAATACGTTTGCTCTTGACCCCGGATGGGGGTCACCAAAAACAGCGGTAAAGGGCCACGGTTGCCAAAAACAACAACAGACCGACCCTCAATAATAAAAAAGAGCACGCGACGACAAAATTAAAGGGGAGCCTCGGCTCCCCTTTGTGCTTTCTGTGATTCCTCTTTCCAACACCGCTTATCCCCTGTGGGAGCGAGCCTGCTCGCGAAAGCGGTGTATCAGACACATTTGCGCTGAATGACACACTGCATTCGCGAGCAGGCTCGCTCCCACATTAGATTGTAATCACATTTACTTTTGTGTCAGGCGTGCTATTCGCGAAGCTCTTCGATGCTTATTTCGCGCATCCTGAATTTCTGGATCTTGCCCGTCACCGTCATCGGAAACTCCTCGACGAACTTGAAGTGCCGTGGCGTCTTGAAGTGCGCGATGCGTTCCTTACACCAGGTTTGCAACTCCAGCTCGGAGGCGTTGTGGCCGGGGTGAAATTTGATCCAGGCGACAATCTCCTCGCCGTAACGCGAGCACGGAATGCCGATCACCTGCACGTCCGCCACCGCCGGATGGGTGAAGAAAAACTCTTCCAGCTCACGCGGATAAACGTTCTCGCCGCCGCGAATGATCATGTCCTTGTTACGCCCGGCGATGTTGACGTAACCCTCCTCGTTCATGCTCGCCAGGTCGCCGGTGTGCATCCAGCCAGCCTCATCGATGGCTTCAGCGGTGGCTTGCGGGTTTTGCCAATAGCCGAGCATCACGCTGTAACCACGGGTGCACAGTTCGCCGATGGTGCCGCGTGGTACGAGGTTGCCGGCCTCGTCGATGATCTTGCTTTCCAGTTGCGGCTGGGTGCGGCCGACCGTGGTCACGCGCAGTTCCAGCTCATCGTTGGGGCCGGTTTGCAGCGACACCGGGCTGGTTTCGGTCATGCCGTAGGCGATCTGCACTTCGCTCATGTGCATCTCGCTGATGACCCGACGCATCACTTCGATCGGGCAGGTGGCGCCGGCCATGATTCCGGTGCGCAGGCTCGACAGATCGAATTCGGCGCGCTGCGGCTGGTCGAGCATGGCGATAAACATGGTCGGCACGCCGTAGAGGCCGGTGGCTTTTTCTTCGGCGACGGTCTGCAGGGTCAGCAACGGATCGAAGGCGTCGTTGGGGTAAATCATCGTGCTGCCGTGGGTGACGCAGCCGAGGTTGCCCATGACCATGCCGAAGCAGTGATACAGCGGCACCGGGATCACCAGGCGATCGTGCGGGGTCAGGCCGATGCTTTCGCCAACCATGTAACCGTTGTTGAGGATGTTGTAGTGGCTGAGGGTCGCGCCTTTGGGGAAACCGGTGGTGCCGGAGGTGTATTGAATGTTTACCGGTTGATCGAAGTGCAGGCTGTTGCTGCGCTCACTGAGTTGTTGCGGGGTGACGCTGGCCGCCATATCAGTCAGTTGCGACCACGGCAGGAAACCTGATGGCGGTTTCGCGTCGAGGCTGATCACGCCGCGCAATTCTGGCAGGCGCTCGCTGCGCAGTTGGCCAATGGATTGTTCGGCCAGTTCTGGCACCAATCCTTGCAACATGCCGTGGTAGTTCGAGGATTTGAACGCCCCGGCGCAGACCAGCCATTGGCAGCCGGATTGTTTGAGCACGTATTCGAGTTCGGAACTGCGGTAGGCCGGGTTGACGTTGACCAGAATCACGCCGATTTTCGCCGTGGCGAACTGGGTGATGCACCACTCAGCGCAGTTCGGTGCCCAGATGCCGAGGCGATCGCCGGCCTGTAAACCCAAGGCGAGCAGCGCTCTGGCGTGCACGTCGACGGCATCGGCCAATTGCCGCCATGAGTAGCGCAACTGCTGATGGTGCACGACGAGCGCTTCACCGTCGGGATATTGCGCGACGGTGTGATCGAACTTCTGCCCGATGGTCATCGCCATCAAGGCTTTGTCCTGTGAGCCACGGGTGTAGCTGCGCTGCGGGTTTGCACTGGGTTGATCCATGACGACCCCTATTGTCTTTATTAGTGGGTTTACCGGATTGCACTTTTTGTGGAGAGCTTTGTGGTTAGCCGTTGTGGCGAGGGGATTTATCCCCGATGGGTGGCGAAGCCGCCCCTGCATATCTCCTGACAAATCAGATTTACAGATTTCACGACTGCTTCGCAGCCGAACGGGGATAAATCCCCTCACCACAAAAGCCCGCTCCCACAAAAAAGCGATCCGTTTTCAATCTTGAACTGCCCCTACTCTCGCTCAAGTTGACGTTAACGTAAAGGGTGATTGACAGCCATTCGTCACAGGCTTACGTTAACGTAAAGGTGAGAGCCGAGTGACCGCCCTCCCCACCCTACAAAAAAGCCAAAAGGTGACCCATGAGCTATCCATCCCTGAATTTTGCCCTCGGTGAAACCATCGACATGCTGCGCGATCAGGTTCAGTCCTTTGTCGCCAAGGAGATCGCTCCGCGTGCGGCGCAGATCGACAGCGACAACCTGTTCCCCGCCGACATGTGGCGCAAATTCGGTGACATGGGCCTGCTCGGCATTACCGTGCCGGAAGAGTACGGCGGTGCTGGCCTCGGTTACCTGGCACACGTCGTGGCGATGGAAGAAATCAGCCGTGGCTCGGCTTCGGTGGCGCTGTCCTACGGCGCGCATTCGAACCTCTGCGTCAACCAGATCAATCGCAACGGTAACCACGAACAGAAAACCAAATACCTGCCGAAACTGATCAGCGGCGAGCATGTCGGCGCATTGGCGATGAGCGAACCGAATGCCGGTTCCGACGTGGTCTCGATGAAATTGCGCGCCGACAAACGCGGCGACCGTTACGTCCTCAACGGCAGCAAAACCTGGATCACCAACGGCCCCGACGCCAACACTTACGTGATCTACGCCAAAACCGATCTGGAAAAAGGCCCGCACGGCATTACTGCCTTTATCGTTGAACGTGACTGGAAAGGCTTCAGCCGCAGCAACAAGTTCGACAAGCTCGGCATGCGCGGCTCCAACACTTGCGAGCTGTTCTTCGATGACGTCGAAGTGCCGGAAGAAAACATCCTCGGCGTGCTCAACGGTGGTGTGAAAGTGTTGATGAGCGGCCTCGATTACGAGCGCGTCGTGCTCTCCGGCGGCCCGACCGGGATCATGCAGTCGTGCATGGATCTGATCGTGCCGTACATCCATGACCGTAAACAGTTCGGTCAAAGCATCGGCGAGTTCCAGCTGATCCAGGGCAAAGTCGCCGACATGTACACCCAACTCAACGCCAGCCGAGCTTATCTGTATGCCGTTGCCCAAGCCTGCGAGCGTGGCGAAACCACGCGTAAAGACGCCGCCGGCGTAATCCTTTATACCGCTGAGCGCGCTACACAAATGGCCCTCGACGCGATCCAGATTCTCGGTGGTAACGGTTACATCAACGAATTCCCGGCGGGCCGCCTGCTGCGCGACGCCAAGCTGTACGAAATCGGCGCTGGCACCAGTGAGATCCGTCGCATGCTGATCGGTCGTGAACTGTTCAACGAAACCCGCTAAACGGAGCTGACCATGGCAACCTTGCACACTCAGCTCAATCCTCGTTCAGCGGAGTTTGTCGCCAACAGCGCGGCGATGCTCAAACAGGTCGACGCCCTGCACACCCTGCTCGCCCAAGTGGCGCAGGGTGGTGGCGCGAAAGCTCAGGAGCGTCACACCTCGCGCGGCAAATTGCTGCCGCGTGAACGCATCAACCGTTTGCTCGATCCGGGCTCTCCGTTTCTGGAAATCAGCCAACTGGCCGCCCACGCCGTCTATGGCGAAGACGTGCCGGCGGCCGGTGTGATTGCCGGGATCGGCCGGGTCGAAGGCGTCGAATGCATGATCGTCGCCAACGACGCGACGGTTAAGGGTGGCTCGTACTACCCGCTGACTGTGAAAAAACATCTGCGCGCACAAACCATCGCGCAGCAGAATCGTCTGCCGTGCATCTATCTGGTCGACTCCGGCGGCGCCAACCTGCCGCGTCAGGACGAAGTGTTCCCGGATCGCGAGCACTTCGGGCGGATCTTCTTCAACCAGGCCAACATGAGCGCGATGGGTATTCCGCAAATCGCCGTGGTCATGGGCTCGTGCACTGCGGGCGGCGCTTACGTGCCGGCGATGGCCGACGAAGCGATCATGGTGCGCAATCAGGCGACGATTTTCCTCGCTGGCCCGCCGTTGGTGAAAGCCGCGACCGGTGAAGTGGTCAGCGCCGAAGACCTCGGCGGGGCCGACGTGCACTGCAAGATTTCCGGGGTTGCCGACCACTACGCCGAGAGTGACGAACACGCCCTCGCCCTCGCCCGCCGCAGCGTTGCCAACCTCAACTGGCGCAAGCTCGGCGAAGTGCAACAGCGCGCACCGATTGCGCCGTTGTATGCCAGCGATGAGTTGTACGGCGTGGTTTCGGCGGACGCCAAGCAGCCGTTCGACGTGCGCGAAGTGATTGCACGACTGGTCGACGGTTCGGTGTTCGATGAGTTCAAAGCGCTGTTCGGCGCCACGCTGGTTTGCGGTTTTGCGCATCTGCACGGTTACCCGATCGCGATTCTGGCGAACAACGGCATCCTCTTCGCCGAAGCCGCGCAGAAAGGCGCGCACTTCATCGAACTGGCCTGCCAGCGCGGCATTCCGCTGCTGTTCCTGCAAAACATCACCGGCTTCATGGTCGGCCAGAAATACGAGGCCGGCGGCATCGCCAAGCACGGTGCAAAACTGGTGACCGCTGTGGCGTGCGCCAAGGTGCCGAAGTTCACCGTGATCATTGGCGGCAGCTTCGGCGCCGGTAACTACGGCATGTGCGGCCGCGCTTACGATCCGCGTTTTCTGTGGATGTGGCCGAATGCGCGCATTGGTGTGATGGGCGCTGAACAAGCGGCCGGCGTGTTGGTGCAGGTCAAACGCGAGCAGGCTGAACGCAGTGGCCAAAGCTTCAGTGCCGAGCAGGAAGCCGAGATCAAGCAACCGATCCTCGACCAGTATGAAGAGCAGGGTCACCCCTACTATTCCAGCGCACGGCTGTGGGACGACGGCGTCATCGACCCGGCGCAGACCCGCGATGTGCTGGCCCTGGCCTTGTCCGCGTCGCTGAACGCGCCAATCGAACCGAGCCGCTTCGGCGTGTTCCGGATGTGATTCGATCCTGTAGGAGCAAGGCTTGCCCGCGAAGGCGATGTGTCAGTCACATCAATGGTGGAATGACTACTTTCGCGGGCAAGCCTTGCTCCTACAAGAACCGTGGAGACGGATGAATATGAGCGACTTCAACACCCTCGAACTGCAAAACGACCCACGCGGTTTCGCGACGCTGTGGCTCAACCGCCCAGAGAAAAACAACGCGTTCAACGCCGAGATGATCCGTGAACTGATCCTCGCCCTCGACAAGGTTGCCAGCGACGCCAGCCTGCGTTTCCTGCTGGTGCGCGGCCGTGGCAAGCACTTCAGCGCCGGCGCCGATCTGGCGTGGATGCAGCAATCGGCCGAGCTCGATTACCACACCAACCTCGACGACGCCCGCGAACTCGCCGAGCTGATGTACAACCTCGCCAAGCTGAAAATCCCCACCGTGGCCGTGGTGCAAGGCGCGGCATTCGGTGGCGCGCTGGGTTTGATCAGTTGCTGCGACATGGCGATCGGCGCCGATGACGCGCAATTCTGCCTGTCGGAAGTGCGCATCGGTCTGGCGCCAGCGGTGATCAGCCCGTTCGTGGTGCAAGCCATTGGCGAACGTGCAGCACGGCGTTATGCGCTGACCGCTGAACGTTTTGGCGGTCAACGGGCACGGGAAATCGGTTTGTTGTCCGACAGCTATCCGGCCGCTGAACTGGAGCAACAGGTCGAACAGTGGATCAATAATCTGCTGCTCAACAGCCCCGCCGCCATGCGCGCCAGCAAGGACTTGTTGCGTGAAGTCGGCAACGGCGCGCTGACCCCGGCGCTGCGCCGCTACACCGAAAATGCCATCGCTCGCATCCGCGTCAGTCCGGAAGGTCAGGAAGGTCTGCGGGCCTTTCTGCAAAAACGTCCGCCGAGCTGGCAAGCCGAAACCACCACCAAGGAGCCGCGTTGATGAGCGCACCCGTTCTCACCACCCTGCTGGTGGCCAACCGTGGCGAAATCGCTTGCCGCGTGATGCGCACCGCCAAAGCCTTGGGCCTGACCACCGTCGCGGTGCACAGCGCCACCGACCGCGAGGCGCGACACAGCCGTGAAGCGGATATCTGCGTCGATCTCGGTGGCAGCAAAGCGGCTGACAGTTATTTGCAAATCGACAAACTGATCGCGGCGGCCAAGGCCAGCGGCGCGCAGGCGATTCATCCGGGTTACGGCTTTCTGTCGGAGAACGCCGGGTTCGCCCGCGCGATTGAAGCGGCCGGGCTGATTTTCCTCGGCCCACCGGCCTCGGCCATCGACGCGATGGGCAGCAAATCGGCGGCCAAGGCGTTGATGGAAACTGCCGGCGTGCCTTTGGTGCCGGGTTATCACGGCGAAGCGCAGGATCTCGAGACCTTCCGTGCTGCCTGCGAACGCATCGGTTATCCGGTGTTGCTTAAGGCTACGGCCGGCGGCGGTGGCAAAGGCATGAAGGTTGTTGAAGAGGTCGGCCAGCTCGCCGAAGCACTCGCCTCCGCACAGCGTGAAGCGCAGTCGTCGTTCGGCGATTCGCGGATGCTGGTGGAGAAATATCTGCTGAAACCGCGTCACGTCGAAATCCAGGTATTCGCCGACCAGCACGGCAATTGCCTGTACCTGAATGAGCGTGATTGCTCGATCCAGCGGCGGCATCAGAAAGTCGTCGAAGAGGCGCCGGCACCGGGCCTGTCCGCTGAACTGCGTCGAGCGATGGGCGAAGCGGCTGTACGTTCGGCGCAGGCGATCGGTTATGTCGGCGCCGGCACGGTGGAGTTTCTGCTGGATGCACGTGGCGAATTCTTCTTTATGGAGATGAACACGCGCTTGCAAGTTGAACACCCGGTGACCGAGGCGATCACTGGTCTGGATCTGGTCGCCTGGCAGATTCGCGTGGCGCGGGGTGAAGCGCTGCCGATCACCCAAGAGCAGGTGCCGCTTAATGGTCATGCGATTGAAGTGCGCTTGTATGCCGAAGACCCTTCGAATGATTTTCTGCCGGCCACCGGGCGTCTGGATTTGTATCGCGAGTCGGCTGAAGGGCCTGGGCGTCGAGTGGACAGCGGGGTTGAGGAAGGTGATGAGATTTCGCCGTTCTACGACCCGATGCTCGGCAAGCTGATTGCCTGGGGCGAGGATCGTGAACAGGCGCGCCTGCGTTTGTTGAGCATGCTCGATGAATTTGCGATTGGCGGGTTGAAGACCAACATCAACTTTCTGCGGCGGATCATCGCGCATCCGGCGTTTGCGGCGGCGGAACTGGATACCGGGTTTATTCCGCGCTATCAGGAGCAATTGCTGCCTGCGCCGAGCGAATTGAGTGACGGGTTCTGGCAGGCGGCGGCGCAGGCGTTTGCGCAGAGTTTGCCGAGCGTTGTGCGGGCGGATGATGCTGCTTCACCGTGGTCGCGGAACAGCGGATTGCGCGCGGGTTTGCCTCGGGAAATTACCCTGCATTTGAGTTGCGAGGGGCAGGATCGGGCGTTGACTCTGGGGGCTGGCGGTGATGCAAAACTGCTGGGCGACTCGCTGGTTGTTGAACACGAAGGCGTGCGTCGTACCTTGCGGGCTATTCGTCAGGGTGCTGCGCTGTATCTGCAATGGGAAGGCGAGTTGCGTCGCGTCGAAGCTTACGACCCGATCAGTGCGGTGGAAGCCAGCAACAGTCATCAGGGCGGTCTGACGGCACCGATGAACGGCAGCATCGTGCGGGTCTTGGTCGAGGCCGGGCAATCGGTTGAAGCCGGTGCGCAACTGGTGGTGCTGGAAGCGATGAAGATGGAGCACAGCATCCGTGCGCCGCATGCCGGGGTGATCAAAGCGCTGTATTGCCAGGAAGGTGAAATGGTCGGCGAAGGCAGCGCTTTGGTTGAACTGGAAGCAGTGTGAATAAAGAGACCGATCCTACGCCTGGCGAGGATCGGTCTGACTAGAAGCGCGCCGTTGCCTGCACCACCACGCCGAGGATTCGACACTCCTCGGTGAACAAGGCTTTCGGCCACGTCGGATTGAGCGGTATCAGGTAACGCTGGCCGCCCTCTTCGTCGAGCTTGCGAAAAATCGCTTCATGGCTGTCCGACCACTGGGCGATCACCAGTTTGCCGGGCACTGCCTCTGCCTCCGGATCGACCAGAATCAACATGCCTTCGGGGATGCTCGTGCCTTTGGGCGCGGTCATCGAGTCCCCCGACACCCTCAGCCAGAACGCGGCGCCGCGAGCGTGATAATCCGTCAGCTCGAAGCGTTTTCTGTCCTCGGGTTTGCCGTAGGGCTGCGGCGCACTTTCCCGCGCTTGCAGTGGCGCGTTCCAGTCGCTCACCGGGTAGCGAAAGTAAGGGTTATATTTCTGCGTCAGCGGCATGTCGTCGTCCGCCGCAGGCTGCGGCTCGCGAATGACCATCGCCACTTCGAGAAAATCCATGCCCAGCGCTTGCAGCACGCGGTTCATCTCCGCGACGCCCGGTTCACGACGTTTGTTCAGCCAATGGCCGATGCCGCCCTGGGACATGCCAACACGCTCTCCGAGCTCTGTTTGAGTGATTTTGAGTTCACTCATTTTGGCCTTGACCAACTCAATCCATTTATCCATGTGCGGCACCTTACGCGGGACGCCTTCGGCCAGCAAAACACAAATTGTCGTATTTAAATTCTGGTCACAACTACGCACCGTACTATGCTGACAGCACGGACAGTTAATCAAACAAGGAGTGGCCCTTCATCATGAACATCAGCAGCAAAGACTTGCCCGACCTGCAAATGGACACCACGTTCACCTCGCCCCAAGGCAACGCCGCCGCGCAACGAGCGCTCGACTATTACTTGAAACCAACTGTGTCGACACCCGAGGTCGATGAGCGTTTTTTCGACGTCAACCGTCATGTCAGCGGCGAAGAAGCACTGGTACACGCCTCCGACCTATTGCGCTGCGCAGCCGCCACCGCTTTCAAGGCAGCAGAAAACCTGCAAGGCGCGAGTCGCGATCTGGCATTTTCAGTGGTGCACATGGTGGATATGGCGCGGGCGATGGTCGACCACTCGCTGGATGGCGATGAAGTCTGAGGAACGGGGGTTCGAACGGACAGGAAAGAATTTTCCAATCGCGCAGATAAAAACATTTGACTTGCAAATGATAATGATTATTATTGCATGCAGCTGGTCGCGAGATCAGTCGATGGACCAGAGACCTTAGGTCGGTCTTCTGGACTATCTCCTCATCAGGCTAATCACGGTTTTTGACCCGGATTTTTTCCGGGTCTTTTTTTTACCCGTTTTTCGGGCTTGTGGCTTCAGGCTAATGAAGTCTTTAGGTGCTGCAAATTCGATGGCGCGGATAATATCAAAAGAATATCGATTGGCAAGCCAAGCCCGGCCGCATTGGGGCAAACTAACGACAAATAGCACTTGAGAATCAATCGCATAATCTCTAAGCTGCCTCCGCGTCATGGAGGACGCCCCCGCCACAACCCCGCAATTCCCCTGGGTTTCAGCCCAATCTTGTGTAAAGTATCGGCCATAACAATCCTGATCAGGAACCGATATGACCGTGGCCAAATCTTCGTTCGACATCAGCGCCAATTTCGACAGCGGCAACATCCAAGTCATCGACATCAGCAATCCGCTCAGCCCGGTTCTGGCCATCCGCCCGGACACGCGCAGCGCCCATTTTCAGTGGTTCCACTTCAAGGCCAGCGGCTTGCACGTCGGTCAGGAACACTGGTTCCGCCTGAACAACGCCAGCCAGTCCTCGTACAACAAGGCTTGGGATGGCTATCAAGCCGTGGCCTCCTACGATCACGTCAACTGGTTCCGCGTACCGACAATTTTCGAAGGCGATTGCTTGCGCTTCTGCCTCGAAGCCACGCAGACCCACGCCTGGTTCGCCTACTTCGAACCGTACAGCCGTGGCCGTCACGACTGGCTGATCGAGCAGGCGCTGACCAAGGCCGGCACTGAACTGCTCGCCACCGGCAAAAGCGTCGAAGGCCGCGACATCCAGTTGCTGCGCAAAGGCTCGGGCGCTGAAGGCCAGCGCAAAGTCTGGATCATCGCCCAGCAACACCCCGGCGAGCACATGGCCGAATGGTTCATGGAAGGCATCATCGAACGTCTGGAACGTCACGAAGATCCGGTGCTGAACAAGCTGCTGGCCAGCGCCGATCTGTACCTGGTGCCGAACATGAACCCGGACGGCGCTTTCCACGGCCACCTGCGTACCAACGCCATGGGCCAGGATTTGAACCGCGCCTGGCAGAACGCCAGTCAGGAAGTCAGCCCCGAGGTACTTTTCGTACAGCAGCAAATGGAAAAGTACGACGTCGATTTCTTCCTTGACGCACACGGTGACGAGGAAATCCCTCACGTGTTCACCGCCGGTTGCGAAGGCAATCCGGGTTACACGCCGCGCATCGAGAAGCTTGAAGAACACTTCCGCAGTCACCTCAAGCACACCACCAAAGACTTCCAGACCAAGTACGGCTATGTTCGCGACGAACCGGGCCAGGCCAACATGACCCTGGCTTGCAACAGCGTCGGCCAGAAATACGACTGCCTGTCGCTGACCCTGGAAATGCCGTTCAAGGATCACGACGATCATCCCGACAAGGAAACCGGCTGGTCGGGCAAACGCTCGAAACAACTGGGCAAAGACGTGCTGACCACCATCGCCGACATGGTCGACACCCTGCGCTGATCCCCTGCCCTCCACGCAAAAAAAAGATCGCAGCCTGACTGCGATCTTTTGCTTCAGGCCGTAGCTTTACGCGCCGGCCCGCCCCCTGACTCGCTCAATGACGATCGCGACCGCGCAACATGCTGTCGAGCACCTCATCGCGGCGCACCCAGCCATGAAACAACGCCGCCGCCAGGTGCAGCAGCACCGTCAGAAACAGCAGGTACGCCAGATAACCATGGGCCTTGCGCAGCCACGCAAACAACTGCGCATCGGCCGGCACAATCGACGGCAACTGCAGCGTGGTGCTGAGCATCACCGGTTCGCCAGAAGCGCTGATCATCGCCCAACCGAGCAGCGGCAACACCAGCATCAACGCGTACAACAACAGATGCGAAGCCTTGGCCGCCAACACCTGAAAGTCCGGCAGATCCGCTGGCAAAGGGGGTTGGCGCGTGGTCAAACGCACCAGCAGACGCACGACAACCAATACCAGAATCGCAATGCCCAACGGCTTGTGCAGATGGATCAGCCATTCATGCCGCTCTGAAACAGACGTCACCATGCCCGCGCCAATAAACAGCATGGCGATGATCATCAGCGCCATCAGCCAGTGCAGCAGTCGCGCCAACAATGCGAAATGCGTCGGTTGAGTTCTCATGGGCGAGCCTCCTGTTTGGCGGCGGGCAACTGGCTGACTTCGCTGGTGCGACGCAGGTAAGAATCGGCGTAACCGGCGGAGCGCGCGGCGAGCAACGGATCGGCGGTGCCTTGAATCCCGGCCGGCAACACAAGCGGGTCGTAGTTGATGTCGCGGCACTCGCCACTCAGTTGTGGCTGGGTTTTCTCCAGCACCAAGGTGCCGGCGTTGACCACTTTGCGCCCCGCCGGCCAGGTTTTACTGGCGTCGTTGACCGGATCCTCAGGATTGGCCAAGGTGATATTCAACTGAAACCGCAGCGGCGCGGCGGCCAGTTTTTGCACCAGATCCTTCTCAAGAAAATCGCCGCCCTCAGGTGCCGTCGCCCCCGCTGCATCCTGCGCCAACGGCGTCATGCTCCAGCGCACGGCCTGCTTTTTGCCGCTGGCGTCGACCAGATAAAACGCGTTGACGCTGTTATAGGTTTCCGTGGCGTAACTGGCCGACGGCTTGGCGGTCTTCACCCACGTCAAAAACGGCACCGCTTCCGGGTGCGAGGCGAAAAAGGCTGGCACCTTGCTTGGATCCGGTTTGCCCGTCGCCGGATCCGGCGACTGCGCCTGTTGCAACTGATAGAACGCCTCGGGCGTACCAACCGGGAACACCGGCATGCTGTTCATCCCGGTGCGCCACTGCTGCCCGTTGGCCTGAGTGAAACGCAGCGCCAGACTGCGAATCGGCACGCTGCTGTCCGGCGCATAGGGGTTGCCCGCCGGCAGTGCGAAACGTCCGACCACCGGGGTACTCGGATCATTGAACACCTGGGCGGTGGAGAACACCCGCGCCTCGCCGCTGCTCTCGAAATGGCCGATCACGCAGACGCCTTTGGCATGATTACGGCGAAATCCCGGATGCACGCCGTTGTTCTTTTCCAGCACATCGACCAGCGCTTTCGGCGTCAGACGTTGTGGGTCAAAGTTGCCATGCACGTAGGCAAACGCCCCGGCTACGGCGGCGACCACCACGGCGATGCCGCCCAGACGCAAGATCAGGCTCGCGGCACTCAAGGGCGGGCGCTGCGGCCTTTCGGGCGGGGCAGCGTTGGGGGATGAGCGATCAACCATGAACGACTCCAGGGCCATCGGCCACGAGTAGGAAGAATCAGCAAGACGCGCCCCGTCGGGGTTTATTCCACGGCCCGGTATTTATTTTTCCGAACGTGGAATAACCTGCCACGGCGGACGTCTCCCTAGTCCACAGCGTAGTGACTAGCAGAACTTCATGAGCGAATTCGACGAACAGTTGAGAGAAATCATTCCCAGATTGCGCCGCTTTGCCGTGTCGTTGACGCGCAACAGCAGCAGCGCAGACGATCTGGTGCAGGCGAGCCTGGAGCGCGCCCTGTCGAGTTGGGGCGATAAACGTGCCGACGGCGATTTGCGAGCCTGGCTGTTTGCGATCCTCTATCGACAATTTCTCGACGCCCACCGCCGCTCCCGGCGCTATGCGCGGATGCTCGAATTTTTCACCGGACGTGACGACGCCGAACCCTCGGTCGAACGCACGGTAATCGCCCAATCGACCCTGCAAGCCTTCGACCGACTGCCCACCGAACAGCGCGCCCTGCTGCTGATGGTCTCGGTCGAGGGCCTGACTTATAAAGAGGTCGCCGAGATTCTTGGCGCCCCGATCGGCACCGTGATGTCGCGCCTGTCCCGCGCCCGCCAGGCCTTGCGCCAACTCAGCGACGGCGAAATCAGCAGCCCTTCTTTGCGGATACTCAAATGATCAGCCTGCCTCCCAGCGAGCGTGATTTGCACGCCTACATCGACCACCAGCTCAGCGACGCCGACCGGCGTGTGCTGGAGACCTGGCTGGCCGCTCACCCGGATGAAGCCGCGCAAGTGCGCGCCTGGCAACAGGACGCCCAGCAACTGCGCGCGGCCCTCAGCGGCGCGTTGCAGCAACCGGCCAATCCGGAGCTTGACCCGGCGCTGATTCGTCAGCGCCGCCAGCGTCAGTCACGGCGCCATCTGGCCAGTGCGGCGATGTTGCTGATCGCGGTCAGCATCGGTGGTTTCAGTGGTTGGCAGGCACGGGAAATGACCCTTGTGCGTTCTTCGATGTTGCCGATGACCGACGCCCTTCAGGCCTATCGATTGATTGCGCAAAAAGGCATGTTGCCGGCGGATTACAAGGTCGACAGTGACGGCGACATGCAGCGTTGGCTTGATCGATATTTCAATCAGGCCAGCCGTTTGCCGGATCTGAAAGCGGCCGGGTTTGAACCGGTCAGCGGGCGCCTGCTGAGCACCGACGAAGGCCCGGCGGCGATGGTGCTGTATGAGGATGGCAGCGGGCACAAGGTGAGTTTCTACGTGCGCCCGCCGGGGCCGAAGAACACCTTTTTACCGCGCGGTAGCCGCAGTGATGGGGATTTGCAGGCTGAGTATTGGTCGGGTGGCGGGTACAACTATGCGGTGGTGAGCCCGATCGAACTCAAGCCATCACTGTCATTCTGAGTCCACTGAGGATCCCAATGTGGGAGCGAGCCTGCTCGCGAATGCGGTAAATCAGCCACATTGTTGTGAACTGACACACCGCATTCGCGAGCAGGCTCGCTCCCACAGGGGTTCAGCGTCAAATTCAGAAACCGACGTCGAGCACTACGTTATCCAGATACGTGCCCGCCGGCGGCGTGGTCTGGTCGGTGTAGATTTTTGCGTTGTAGTTGAAGATCTGGCTGCCTGTGCCCAGTCCGTTGCCGGGGTTGACCTCGGCATCGGTGCTCGAACGACGTGCCGTGCCGACACTGCCCCAGCGCGTTGTCCCGGCGCTTTTGAAAATGTCGTAGGCCAGATAATTGCTGCCGGAAATCATCCGCCGCCGCCCGCCCACGCTTACTGCATTCTGCCCGTCGCTCAAGCCCACGGTGTAAGCGCTGCCTTTGGTGCAGGCCAGATTGATTGTCAGCCCGGTCACCGGCGTGAATGCACTGATCACTGGCGCGCTGCCGAAAGCGATGTTCGGCGCGGTGATCGTGCAGTCATTGGACACGGTCAGGTTCACCGTCAAAGTAGTCGTAGCGTTGTTGATATCGCGGCCGATGCAGATCGCCCCAATGCCAATCCCCGAACAGTAATTCCAGTTCCAGAAAATGCTCAGCGTCTCGGTGTAGACCCCAGCGGCGACGTTGCTGCCAATGGTTGTGCCCAAATACAGCGGCACGGTTTTCGGCGTCGTGCCGTTGAGCAGGCCCAAGGCATCAATGATTCCGTTGCGGGCGAAGTCATAAGCGGTGCCACGGGTCAGCGGGTAGCTGGTGCTGTTGTTGGCGTAAATCGTGTAACTGATGACGTCGCCGGTCGGCCCGACCAGACCGCTTTGGGTCGAGGACACGGTGCCCCAGAAATGGTCGTTGCTGGTCAGCAAAGACAGCAGCGATCCGGTGCAGCTCAACCCGCCATTCAATGTCGAACTGGGTTGAGAGGTGGTGCGCACGGCGATCGAACTGATCGAACCGAATGACGCTGGGGTCGTCCCCACCACCGAGCACAACGCCTGCGCCGCCCCCGGCAGCATCAGCGCCAGCCACAAAAACATCCGTGCAACAGTCATTGGCACACCAGCGGGCCGATCAGCGGCACCTGGTTCTGCTGCATATCGACCGGGAATTGCACTCGACAGGTGCTGCCATCGGCCAACGTCACTTCCAGGGAATTCTGCGCTTCGAGATTTTCCAGATAGACCAGGCCATCCCAGCCCAACACCGTCCGCGCACCACTCTGCTCGTGCAGCACACCCGCGCCCAACGGCAGTTCGCGTTTCTGTGCGTCGACCAGCACGATGCTCGCGGCAATCACCCGCGTCAGCGGAAACTCCAGCAGATAACCACTGCCACGCCGCACGGCAATGCGCTGTTCGACGTTGGGGCTGCGCACATTTGGCGGCAGGTTGAGCGGATCGATCTCGTATTTGCCGCGGTAATAGGCGCTGCTCCACGGCACCAGCAAATGGCCGTTCTTGTCCGTCTCGCCGACCTGCTGATTCTCGTAGCGCACCGGAATGTTGGAAAAACCTTCAGTGCTGACCACAACAAAAGCATCGTCGATGCGGTTGGCGGCGAACACTTGCTTGTCCATCCACACCAGCGAACCACTGGCATCGGCCCAACGGGTTTCGGCGTCGGACGAACCGTAAACCCCGGCCTGCAACTGCACCGATTGTAGACGCCAAGTCACGTCAGCCTGTCGATAGTCCGGGCCATCGCCCTTGGCGTAACCCAGATTGAACCCTACGCCGCCCTCGGTCGGCACCGCGCGGCTGTAGTTGACCCGCTGCTGGCTCTGCCCGGTTTTGCTGCGCTCGGTGCTGATCGCCAGGCTGCCGCGTAAATCGAACGGAATCACCACTTGCGCCTGCACCGCCCAGTTGCTGTCGCCGATCTCGCGGTTGGCTGACAGGTAGAAACTGCTGTTGCGCCACAGCGGTTTGCTCCAGCTCAGGTTGAGCAATTGCGTGCGTGAATCGTCCGCTGCGCGCACATCGAAATAGCCTGCGCCGAGGCTGCCCCAACGGTCGAGGTTAACGCTGAGGGTCGCCTGTTCACTGCGCCGACTGAGACTGATGTAGGGCGTGTCGACCACGGTCAGATCGGCGTATTGATCGTGGCGTTGCAGGCGCTGATAGGAAAAGCTGAAACGCTGATTGCTGTACTGATAGCCGAGGCTTAATTGCTGACCGCCCTCGCCGTCGAAACGGCTCTGGCTCATGGCACTGTTGAGCACACCGAAATTACCCAGCCGCAGATTGCCGCCGAGGCCGCCGAGGGTCAGCGAGTCGGAGGCTTCAGCGTGGCTTTCCAGGGTAAAGCTGTCGCTGACGCCGTAGCGCAGGCTGCCGGAGGTTACGCCCGGGCCGTAGTTGAAATCCTTCAAAGCGTAATCACGCCGCAGGGAGCCGGCGGCCACGGAAAAATCGCTCAAGCCTTTTTGCAACAAGCTGCTGGTGACATAGAACGGCACCGTGGTCGACACCTGTCGACCCAACGCATCCGTGGTCACCACCACGGCTTCGCCCGCGCCGTTGATGAACGGAATGTTGGTCAGCGTGTAAGGCCCGGGTTGCAATTCGGCACTGCTGGATTTGTAGCCGTTGATAAACAGATCGACCGAGGACGGCACCGCCGCTTCGCCAGCAAATTGCGGCAACGGATAGGTGACCAGATCCGGGCGCACAGCGAAATCACGCGAGAACTGCACGCCACCGAGACGCACCGAACTGCTCCATGGCAAGGCGCCGCTGATCACGTCGCCGGCTTCGTAAGTGAGCATTCGCTCGTCATCGGAATAACGCCAGGTGGTGTCGTAACGCAGGTAACCGTTGTCTAGCGTGCTGACTGAATCACCGGACAACGTTCGCCGGTATTGCCCGGTGTTGGACAACGTGCCCCAACTGTCGAACAGGCGCACTTCGTTCCACGCCGCTAAATAGGTGCCGGCATCATCGGTGTCGTTGAGATAGAGGTCGTAGTTGAACAACGCGCCGAAACTGCTCAGCGCCGGGGTTCGTGGATAGGCCTGGCGATTACCGATGAACTGTTCTGGCAGCCACTCCGGCGGCACGTTGAGCAGCAAGCGTTGACCGACGCTGTCGTATTCGCTGTGCAGACCGGGCAGGCTGTCGAGGTCGACTTCAGTGCTGATGTTTTCAGGCAGTTTCATACCGGTTTCACGCAGCGCCGTGGCGGGTAAAAACAGGCGCCCGCCGCGCTGCTGCACTGCCACCACTTGCCCGGTATTCATCTGGTTGACCACCAGTTCGAGAAACAACTGTGCATCGCTGACGGCCTCCATGCCGCTGGGCGGTGGCGGCAGTTCGCCGGCCCCGGACGGTTGAACGAACACCAGGCAGCACGCGCCGGTGAGATGCCACAACGGACGCTGAATACGGCGAGCCCATCCTCGGCTCATACGCGCTTTACGTCCGTCAATGGACTGAATCCTCCTGATACTGCGGGTGGCCATAACCACTTTCACTGTGGTCAGTGAACCCTGTGGCACTGGTGAATCCCTTTGCCATGACACCGAATCAGCCCATTCACTTCGCCGGGGTAATGCTCTGCACCTGCGCCCCGCCATTCACCCGCACCTGCAACGCCGAATCCCCCGCCAGCGCGCCCGGTGCCGGCCAGCGCATCACCGCGCCCGGTAGCACGTAGCCGAGCAAGCCTTCCGCCAACGGTTTGTTCTGCCCACCCTGTTTGATCGCGACATCCGTCAACCGCGCATGCACCGCACCTTGATTGCGCACTTCGACATACGGCCGGCCGTCCACCGCCACCGTGCGCCAGGTCAATTGTGGCAAACCAATCCCCTTGGGATCGCGCTGGCGGGTGCTGTCTTCTTTGCTCCACAGACCGGCGCCGTAAGCGAACAGCGGTACCGAATAGCGCATCTGAAAACGAATCGCCGCCGCTGTTTTGCCACCTTCAGCACTGGGCGGTTGTGCGGACGGGATTTCGTCGATGATGATTCGGTAGGCCAGTTCCTGCCCGGGCGGCACGTCCTTGGTGCGGGTCAGGCGCACCAGTTGTTTCTGACCCGGCTCGATCTTCGCCACCGGCGGGCTGCCGATCACATCGCGCTGGTTCTGGTATTGCTCCTCGTAACCGTTCTGGCTCCAGCCGAACACGCGGATCTGCAGGTTGGCGGTTTCAGTGCCGCGATTTTCCAGCCACAACGCGCTGGCCTGTTGATCAGCCTCCAGCACCGGATCGATCGGCCAGATCAACACCGAACTGGCGGCGTGCGAATAACCTGCCCCGAGCGTGAACAGCGCCAACACCGCGCGCCGCATGAACGTAACTGCCCCCATAAACCTGCTCCTTGTCGGCACATCAAACCTCGCCTCACCACGACAGTTGCACCTGCAACACATCGCTGTACGTCCCCCCAGGCTGATTGCCCGGCAATTGCACCTGACCGTAAATCGGCAGGCGAATGTTGTTTGCATCGCTGTACGCCACCGCCACACTCTGGCCGATGCCCAGAATCTGGCTGTACGCTGCATCGCGGAACAGCGTATACGCCACCCGCGCGCTGCCACTGTTGACCTGCATGTGCCGGCCACTGCTGTTGTACTGGCCGCCGTCGACGCTCATGTTCAACGTCACCCCCGGCGTGCATTGCAACTGCACGCCGCCAGTCAGTGCGACCTGCACCGTGCCGGTGGCCAGCGCCGACCGTGAACCGAAATTCAACCCGCCATAATTCGATACCCCGCCCACCACCAGGCACCCCGCCGTGACCGTGGCGCTGACCTGAAAGCTCTGGCTGGTCGCCGCCGTCAGCGGCAGCGGTGCACTGCCCGCACAGAGCAGGAGTAACGCGATGCCGCCATGGCGGAACATGGCATCAGAACGTCAGTTCAACAGCAACGGTGTCGGTGTAGGTGCCGGCCGGCAAACCGGCCTTGCCCACGGCCTGACCGTAGATATTCACGGTCTGCGCGACACCGGTACTCGCGGCGAGATTGATCGTCCCGTCGATCGCCAACAGCTGCGAATGCCCGGCATCGGTGTAAAAGTCGTAGGGCACGTAATTCGCCACGCCGTCGTACAACGCACGGGTGCCACCCGGCGACATGCCGTCATGGGCACCGGCGCGCACTTTCACCGTCGGCGTGGTGCCGCTGGAGCACAGAATCGACAGCGCCCCGCCGCCACCGCCCAGCACTTGCCCGGTGGCCGTGGTGAACAGGCTGTTGGCGGTGCCGAAGTTCAAGGCACCGAAGTTCAGACCGGTGGAGCCACCGGCGCCGTTGACCTGACAGCTGCTGATCAGGATCAGGCTGGAGGTGATCTGGCCAGTGACCGTGGTGGCGGCGTTGGCGCTGGAAACCAGCGCCAGACCGAGCAGCGGCAAACCTATCCTTGATGCAAACGTACGCATGGTGTCCGTCCTCTACGGGGTTACCAGTCGAGCGTCACCGTCAGGGTGTCGGTGTAGACCCCTGCCGGAACCGCGCGGGTATTCGCCACCACCGAGCCAAATACCGGAATGGGTATTTGCGCAGCGCTGGTGACAGCGAAATTGTGTTGTTGGCCGATGCTGTAGCTCTGCGCGCCCGAGGGGTCGAGAAACAGCTGATAAGGGAGGGTCTGGCGACCGTTGCTCAGGCGCCGGGTGTTGCCGTCGCCATGGGTGCCGCCGTCGATGGTGACGGTAAAACCGGTGACCGAAGGGTTGCAGGCGACATTGAGTTTGCCGCTGGTGTCGCCGTCGAGGGCTGCTTTGATCGGCGCGTTCCAGGTCGGCCCCTGCTGACCGAAATCCAGCGTGCCGAGATCGCTGACCGGACTGGCGGGATTGGAGGTGTTGGTGACTTCGCAGCCGGCGATCAGGATCAGCCGCGCGTGGATCTGCCCGCTGACCGCTGCTTGCGCATCGTCCGCGAGCAGCGCCAGCGTACCTGCTGCCATGACCATCCAGTATTTGCCTGCCATTGCGCCCGTCCCTACTCCTTCAGCGACTGCGCTCATCATTGAGCACTGCGTTGTTGCTGTCCGTTGCGATCACCAGGTGACCGTTACTTTCACTAAATCCGAATAGCGGCTGACCTTCGGCACTTGCGCCAGCCGCTCGATCCGCGCATACAACGGCAACTCCACCGTGCCCGTGTCCGGCACCCGCCCGCTGACCGGTACGTCCACCACCAGCGGCACTCGCCGCGCCGCATCCTGATACAAGCGGTAAGGAATCGGCTTGCTGCCCTCCGTCCCGGCCATGTATCGCACCTCACCGACACCGCCGTGCAAACCGCCGTCAACGCGCATCTGATAAGGCGTGTCCGGGTTGCATTCCAGCCGTGGCAAGCGTTGATTGGTCAGCGCCGCACTCAATGGCCCGTCAGGGTCGTCAAGGCGCGCGGTGCTACCAAAGTCGAGCACGCCGAGCTGCTCAATCCCGGCCTCGCGTTGCTGGCCGATCAACTGGCAGCCGCGCTGCACGTCGACTCGCACTTCGACCTGTAGATCCGCCGCGTATGCAGGTGCAGCAAGCACACCCAGCAGGCCCATGACCACTCGTTGTTTCACTGCGCCATTCCTTGTCAGCACTGGCTTGCGCTGTCGTGACTGTGTTTCAGGTTAGCAACGCACGGCGATTGCGCCAGTCAATTGGATCCATGGATCGGCCCGGTTATGTTTCGAAAGGTTGGCAACACGCAGAAAATGTTCTGTCACCGAACGGCCTCGACCGCCCGAGGTAGAAGCCGTTGACGTCGCCTGGTTACAATGTCGCGCCGCACTCCGGGGAGGCGGCATGACCGATACGGAGTGACCGCAGAGTGCCCGCCCGACCGCCGAAACGATCACATCTGAGCCAACGCTGGCCGGTGCTGCGCCGCTTGTTCGGCAAGGGCATTGGCGCCAGCGCCGGGCACGAGGCGAGCGCACAGTCGATCCGCGATTATTTCCGCAACAAGGCGCACCAGCAGGGTTACACCCTCAGCCACAGTCAGCAGCGCGTCATCGATTGCATGGCGCAACAGGCCAGTCTGCTGTTCGGCGCCACCGCACAAACTCCGCCGAGCCTGTACCTGCACGGCGCGGTCGGGCGTGGCAAGAGCTGGCTGCTCGACGGTTTCTTTCAGGCGCTGCCGATCACGCAAAAGCGGCGGCTGCACTTCCATCAGTTCTTCGCGCAATTGCATCAAGGCATGTTCAGCCACCGCGAGCAGGAAGACGCCCTCGCCACCACCCTCGATGAGTTGCTGCAAGATTGTCGGGTGTTGTGTTTCGACGAGTTTCACGTACATGACATTGGCGACGCGATGCTCATCACCCGGCTGTTCAAAGCGCTGTTCCAGCGTGGAATTCTGCTGTTGGTGACCTCTAACTATCCGCCCGAAGGCTTGCTGCCCAACCCGCTCTATCACGCGCGTTTCAAACCGGTGATCGAGTTGATCAATACGCGCATGCAGGTCATGGAAGTCGGCGGCCCGCATGATTACCGCAGTCTGGCGCGTAATCATGAACATCAAGTATTTACCCATGGGCATTATGTCTGGCCGGGTACGGCCGCTCAGCGCATGGCCCTGAACCTGCCGGCACAAGATGCCCCGCCATTGTCGCTGGCCGTCGGTACCCGGCATTTTCGGGCGCGACGGTGTGACGACAGAAGCGTGGCTTTTACCTTCGATGACCTGTGCGAGCAGCCGACGGCGGTGATGGATTATCTGGAGTTGTGTCGGCGTTTCGACCACTGGGTGATTGATGATTTGCCACTGCTGGGCGACTGCTCGATTGCGGCGCAACAGCGCTTCATTAACTTGATCGACGTGCTTTACGACCAGGATAAACACCTGACGTTGATTGGCCGGTTGTCGCTGTGCGAAAGCCTGGGCGGCGATGCGATTGATCTGGGGCGTACGCGTAGCCGGTTGGGGCAGCTTCAGGTTATCCCTCCCTCTAACTGACACCCTGAATTCATTGTGGGAGCTAGCCTGCTGGCGATCGCGGTGGGTCAGATATTTCAATGCTGGCTGACACTCCGCAATCGCCAGCAGGCTAGCTCCCACAGGGGATTTCTGTCGTTCACAAGATCTGAGCCAGCCTCAAATAAAGTGTTTGCCGTTATCATGGCGGTCATTTCGGCGCCTTGCGCTTGTCCTCTTTCTAAAGTGAACACCTACATGCACACCCTTGCTCAATTGCGCGCCGGCGAGTTGTCGGGCATCACGCGGCTGGATCTGTCGTGCGGGCTGACCGAGTTTCCGCGCGAGATTTTCGAGCTGGCTGACACCCTCGAAATCCTCAATCTCAGCGGCAATAACCTGAGCAGTCTGCCGGATGATCTGCACCGTCTGACCCGCCTGCGCGTGCTGTTCTGCTCCGACAACCCGTTCACCGAACTGCCCGCCTGCCTCGGCCAATGCGCGGCGTTGACGATGATCGGTTTCAAGGCCAACCGCATCGTCAACGTTCCCGGCGCCGCGCTGCCGCCGCTGTTGCGCTGGTTGATCCTGACCGACAACTGCATCGAAACCTTGCCGACTGAACTGGGCGAACGCCCTTATCTGCAGAAACTCATGCTGTCTGGCAATCGTCTGCAAGCGCTGCCGCCGTCGCTGAGCCAATGCCACCGGCTGGAGCTGTTGCGCATCTCCGTCAACCAATTCAGCGAATTGCCGCAATGGCTGCTGAACTTGCCGAGCCTGACGTGGCTGGCCTACGCCGGTAATCCGCTGGAAACCGAAGCCGATGCTGCCGCCCTCGAAGCCACGCCACTGATCGACTGGTCAGCGTTGCGTCTGGAGCAGAAGCTGGGCGAAGGCGCCTCCGGGGTGATTTATCGGGCGGTTTGGCGGCGTGCCGATCACAGCGAAGAGCCAGTCGCGGTGAAGTTGTACAAAGGTGAGATGACCAGCGATGGCTCGCCGCTGCATGAGATGAACGCGTGCATCACTGCTGGCCTGCACCCGAATCTGATCCGCGTTGAAGGGAGAATCGACGGCCACCCCGACGGTCAGCAAGGCTTGGTCATGCAATTGATCGATCCGAGCTTTCGCAACCTCGCCGGGTTGCCAAGTCTGGCGTCGTGCTCGCGGGATGTTTACGCCGATGACCTGCGCTTCACGGCTGACGTTGCGCTGCGCATTGCCAAGGGCGTTGCCTCGGCGGCGGAGCATCTGCATGAGCAAGGCATCACCCACGGCGACCTCTACGGGCACAACATTATGTTGAACGACCGAGGCGATTGTTTATTGGGGGATTTTGGCGGGGCGTCGTTCCATGCCACGACGGATAACGCGCAGACACGGGCGTTGCAACGCATTGAAGTGCGGGCGTTCGGGGTTTTGTTGGGGGAATTGCTGGCGCGTATCGACTCGGGGTTGAGTGAAGAGCGGTGTTTGCAGCTGGAGGAGCTGGAGCGGCGTTGCTGTCAGGCGGATGTGCTGGCGCGGCCGGGGTTTAGTGAAGTGATTGAGGTATTGGAAAACCTCTGACAGCTAAAAAGATCGCAGCCTGCGGCAGCTCCTACAGAGAACGCGATCCCTGTAGGAGCTGCCGCAGGCTGCGATCTTTTGATCTTTAGCCAGCCAGACCCACAAACATGTCTTGCACGTCATCATGGTTGTCGAGGCCTTCAAGGAACGCCTCAACTTCAGCCATCTGCTCATCGCTCAACCCGGTCACCGGGTTTTTCGGCTGGTAACCAAGCTTGGCCGACAACACGGTGAAGCCTTGCTCCGGCAGGGCTTTCTGCACGGCATCAAGGTCAGTCGGGTCGGTCAGGAACAGTGTTGCGCCGTCTTCGCCCGGCTCGAAATCCTGAGCACCGGCTTCGATCGCGGCCATTTCCGGATCGGCGTCCGGGGTGTCCGGCGACGCTTCGATCATGCCAACGTGATTGAAATCCCACGCGACCGAACCGGAAGCGCCCAGTTGGCCCTTGCGGAACGCGACGCGGATTTCGGCGACGGTGCGGTTGACGTTGTCGGTCACGCACTCGACGATCAGCGGCACCTGGTGCGGGGCGAAACCTTCGTAGGTCACGCGATGGTATTGCACCGCTTCACCGAGCAGACCGGCGCCTTTCTTGATCGCGCGATCGAGGGTTTCTTTCGGCATCGAGGCTTTCTTGGCCTGTTCAACCACCAGACGCAAGTGTGCGTTGGTGGCGGTATCGGCACCGTTGCGCGCAGCAATGGTGATTTCTTTCACCAGTTTGCCGAAGATTTTGCCCCTGGCGTTGGCTGCCGCTTCTTTGTGTTTAACCTTCCACTGTGCGCCCATTACTCACTCTCTTGATCTGTGGCGCCGAGACATCTATTGGCCGACGCGTGGCGCCAAGTTTATACGGCCTAAAGTCGGCAATCGACCAAAAATATTGATTGGCGAATCGACATCTTCACCACAACGTGTAGGGCGATTCTGAAAAGCTGCCTTGCGGTGACTATTCCGCGCTGCGGTTTCGTACCCTCTGCCGTCCGTATTGACCGACAGAACCTGTACGAATGCTCAATGACATGGAAAGTCCCTTCACCCTGACCCTGATCGATGGCGGATTGTGTCTGCCGGTGGTGCGTTTCAGCGGTGATGAAGCGCTCAATCAGCCCTTTCGCTTCGAGGTCGATGTCATTGGCCTGGCGCCCGCCGTCCTGCCCGACAGCTTGCTGGAGCAACCGGTGTATTTACGCCTGAGCGAGCAGCACGGTGTGCATGGCCTGATCCACAGTGTCCGTTGCGAACATCGCGGCACGCACCGGATCGGTTATCGATTGGTGCTGGTGCCTTATCTGCAACGTCTGGCGCAATCGCTTAAACGCCGGGTGTTTGTGCAGTTGAGTGCGCCGGCGATCCTTGCACAATTGCTCACCGAGCATGGGCTGCCAAAGAACAGCTTTCGCATCGAAATGACCGTCGGCCACTACCCCGTGCGGGACTTTTGCATTCAGTACGAGGAAAGCGACCTGGCGCTGCTGCAACGTCTGTGTGAAGAGGAAGGCATCCATTATCACTTCGAGCATCGGCCTGACGGGCATATGGTGGTGTTTGCCGATGACAGCCTGAGCCTGCCGCAAGAACCTACGCTGCTGCCCTTCAGTCTCGACGATGACACGCCGTCGCCACGGGTCAGCGCGCTGTTTCAGCAACATGACGCCGCGCCAATTCGAGCGCTGCACAGGGTGCGCAATCGTGGCCAACAGGCGTCGGGCGAGGACTCGGCCAATCAAACCGTGCCTGTCCTCGCACCGCAGATGTTGTCCCTTGAACAACGTCATGCCGAACAACGCAGCCGCCGCCATCTGGAGCGCCAGCGCTGCCAGTACCGCTCGATTCACGGTCGCTGCGACAGCCCCGGATTGCACAGCGCCGACCTGCTGCAAGTGACCGAACACCCGGTCAACACCTTCAATGAGCAATGGTTGATCACCTCAGTGCGCCATCAGGGTCAGCAACCTTGCATCCTTGATCCGGCGCCGAGTGAGTATCGCTATCACTGTGATTTCACGGCGTTGCCATGGTCGACGGATTTTCGCCCGGCGCTGAAACAATCACGGCCGAGCATTCCGGGGATTCACTTGGCGCGAGTGCTGGGCACGAAGGGGCAACCATCGAAACTGGATGACAAGGGGCGCATCAAGGTGAGTTTGTGGCCGAGGCCAACATCGCCTGATTCTGAGGGGATTTGGCTGCCGATTGCGTTGACCAACGCCAATGGCCGCATTGCCGCGCACGAGTTGCCCCGTGCGGGCAGTGAGGTGTGGGTGAGTTTTCTCGACAGTGATCCGGATCGACCGATTTTGTGTTTGGGAGCGCAGCGCGAATCCGCGCCGGTTGAAGCACCGCCAGCACGCGACAGCAGCCTCTTACTCGACTGGCTGATCAACCGCTCCTGACCACAAATCCAGACCTGTAGGAGCTGCCGAAGGCTGCGATCTTTTGCTGTTGATTGTAAGAAACAAGATCAAAAGATCGCAGCCTTCGGCAGCTCCTACAGGGG